>NZ_NKCO01000050.1:0-4172 GCF_002245615.1 Mycobacterium neumannii
TCGGAGACCAGTTCTTCGAACCGTTCCGGGCTCATCTGTACGGCCACGCGGCTACGGTCCCGGCGCCGCCCCCACCCGCGCCGCCGGGACCGTAGCCGCGTGGCCGTACAGATGAGCCCGGAACGGTTCGAAGAACTGGTCTCCGAGGCGCTCGATCTGATACCGCCGAAGCTCGCCGACGCGCTGGACAACGTCGTCGTCCTTGTCGAGGGCCGCAACGACGAGGAGCCCGACCTGCTGGGGCTCTATCAGGGCGTCGCACTGACCGAACGCGATTCGTGGTACGCCGGTTCGCTGCCCGACACCATCACGATCTACCGCGAAGCGCTGCTGGAGCACTGCGACAGTGAGCAGAACGTCGTCGACGAGGTGGCGATCACCGTGATCCACGAGGTCGCCCACCACTTCGGCATCGACGATGAGCGCCTCCACGAACTCGGCTGGGGATAGCGGGCAAACACACCGCGCGGCAACTGCGCTTTGTCGCCCGCGAGTGCTATCAAGGGGCCATGACCGAGTGCCGAGAATGCGTAGCGGGCCTCGAGCACTGCCATGGCACCGTCATTCACCACGTCGCGTGTCGAGCGGAATGCACCGAACCGGATTGCGTCACCCCGGAAGTGGCGCACGCGTTCGTGATCGACTGTGAGGCGATCAGCTGCGCGTGCACCGTCTCGGTGTCAGCCCATCGGGTCGGCTGAGCGCAGAGCGTCTTCGACCGGCCGCACGTCGGGCTCGGGGTAGAACGGCGGCGTCAGCGACCCCCACTGCAGACAACTCCACCTGCCGTCGGTGATCGGTGCCAGCACGACGGCCTCCGTGTTCCCCAAGTGGTGGTCGAGAGCGAAACTGCGCTCGACACCGGCCAGCACCGAGGACACCAGCCGGATCGCCGCGCCGTGGCTGACCACCACGATGTCGCCGTGCCAGTCGTCGTCGTCGAGATGGCGCATCCGCAGCTGGGTGATGGTAGGCACGTAGCGGTCCAGCACGTCGTGTCCGGTCTCGCCGTTGGGCATCGCCACGTCGAGATCTCCGTCGTGCCACTTCTGATAGATCGATTCGAACGTCGCGATGGCCTCGTCGTCGTTGCGGTCCTCCAGATCGCCGACCTGGACCTCGTGGACCCCGTCGAGCTCCACAGGCGGCAAGCGCACCGAACCGGCGATCTCCTCGGCGGTCTGACGGGCCCGGTGGGCCACCGAATGGGCCAGGATCGCGGGCGCAGCAGGCATGCCCCTGGCGAAGGAGCGGGCCTGATCGCGGCCGAGGTCGGTGAGTTCGGCGCCGGGCGGGCGGGTGTCGAGGCGACGGTGGACGTTGGCCAGTGACTGCCCGTGACGCACCAGCATGAGACGCCCGCTCACCTCAGTCCCTCCCTGAGTCGCGCCAGCCAGCTGGAGGCTTCGTCAAGTCCGGGAGGGGCCGCGCCTGCGGCCGCTCCGGTCGGCCAGGATCCGAGGAATCGCATATCCGAACAACGACGGTGCAGCGCCTTGAGTGCCTCGGCCACCGCATCGTCGTCGATGTGTCCGACACAGTCGAGGAAGAAGATGTAGGTGCCCAACCCCGTTCGGGTGGGCCGTGATTCGATCCGGGTCAGATCGATGTCGCGGACGGCCAGCTCGGTCAGCGCCGATACCAGCGCGCCGGGTACGTTGTCGAGTCGCAGCACCACCGACGTACGGTCGGCGCCCGTGCGCCCTGGCGGCGGGGCGGGCGCTCCGACGAGCACGAACCGGGTGCGCGCGTTGGGCTCGTCGACGATGTCGGACGCCAGCGCCTCCAGCCCGTAGCGCTTGGTGGCCAGCGCGGTGCTCACCCCCGCGTCGGCACGCCCCTCGGCGACGTCAGCGGCCGCCGCGGCGTTGGAGTTGGCGGGCACCACCTGTGCCGACGGTAGATGCTCGGCCAGCCAGTGCCGCACCTGTGCGGCCGCGACGGGGAAGGCGGCGACGGTCTTCACGCGGTCGGCCGCGATACCGTCGCGCACCGCGATCGTGAACGAGACATCGAGCGTGAGCTCGGCGAAGATCTGCAGAGGTGTGCCGCCGGCCAGGCCGTCGAGGGTGGGTAGCACCGAACCCTCGATCGAGTTCTCGATCGGGACACAGGCGTAGTCGGCGTCACCGTCGCGCACGGCGGCGAGCGCGCCGGTGGTGCTGTCGCACGGGACGGGCGTCACCGCGTCAGCACCCGGGCCGCCGGGCAGCATCCCATCACCCGACATTTTGCGCAGCGCCGCCTCGGTGAAGGTCCCCTCGGGGCCGAGATAAGCGATGCGCGGCACGGCACAACACTATCGGGTCACTCGGGTAATGCCGTTCCGCTGCACGAAAGCCTTGCGGGATCCGTCATCTCTTAGTTAAGTTAGGCTCACCTTATCTCAGAGGAGGCTGCATGGCGACAACGGTCACGGCACCGACGACGGCCGAGCGGATCCGCACCGCGTGCGCCAAAGCGGGCGGCGCGATGCTCGCGGTCGAGGGCGGCGAGAACGGGGCTCCCACCGAGACACCGGTCCACCACCTGCTCGACGACGGCTCGTTCGCGATCACCGTTCCCGCGGACAGCGCGGCGGCGGCCAAGGCCGTCAGCGCGGGTGCCGGCGGGGTGCAGGCGGTGCTGGAGATGACGGATTACGCGCCGCTGCCGCTACGCGAGCCGGTGCGCTCGCTGGTGTGGATTCAGGGGCGCCTGCACGACGTGCCCGCCGGTGAGGTGTCGGCCCTGCTCGACCTGATCGCCTCGGAAGACCCCAATCCCGCGCTACTTCACGTGAACTCGGCACCCGCTGACGGCGACAAGGGCCACACGCTTCTGCGACTGGAGATCGACTCCGTGGTGGTCGCCGATTCCACCGGCGCCGAATCGGTCAGCGTGAGCACGCTGCTGGCCGCGCGGCCGGACCCGTTCTGCGCGATGGAGTCGTGCTGGCTGCAGCACATGGAGTCGGCCCACCGCGACGTCGTCGAGAGGCTGGCCAGCCGGCTTCCGATGTCGATGCGCCGCGGGCGGGTCCGGCCCCTGGGTCTGGACCGCTACGGCGTCCAACTGCGGGTGGAGACCGACGACGGCGACCACGATGTGCGGCTGCCGTTCACCCGCCCGGTCGACGACGTCACCGGGTTGAGCCAGGCGATCCGGGTACTGATGGGCTGCCCGTTCCTCAACGGGCTGCGCGCACGGAAGTTGTGACGGCGCTACCGTAGCTCCGGTGACCGGCGCCCCCGACGAGCTCACCGACCCTGCGCGCCGGGCCCTGCGCATCGAGATCGTCGTCGTACTCGCGGTGACGTTCGGCCTTTCGGCCTACAGCGCGCTTCTGAACCTGATCGAGTCGGTGCTCCTCGGCCTCTCCGGTCAGGTCGTCGCGCTCAATCCGCGCCGCTCCCCGTTCGAATTCATCGACCTCGGGCTCAATCTCGTCTGGGTGTTCCAGCTGTCTGCATGGGGTGCGCTGGCCGTATACCTGTTGTGGCGCAGCGGAATCGCCCTTAAATCGATCGGGCTGGGGCGGCCCCGGTGGCGCGCCGACCTACTCGGCGGACTCGGTCTTGCCGCTCTCATCGGGCTGCCCGGCCTCGCGCTGTATCAGGTCGCCCGGCTCCTCGGCATGAACGCCGACGTCGAGCCGGCCGAACTGTACGACACCTGGTGGCGGATACCGGTGCTGCTACTGACGGCGCTGGCGAACGGCTGGGCCGAAGAGGTGATCGTCGTCGGCTACCTGATCACCAGGCTGCGTCAGCTACGTGTGAGCCCGGCGACCGCCGTTGTCGTCACCAGCGTCCTGCGCGGGCTCTACCACCTCTACCAGGGCTTCGGCGCGGGGCTGGGGAACCTGGCGATGGGCCTGGTGTTCGGCTACGTCTACCTGCGGACCGGCCGGCTGTGGCCGCTGATCGTCGCGCATGCGCTGATCGACGCCGTGGCCTTTGTCGGCTATGCCCTGCTCGCCGGCCACCTCGGCTGGTTGCGATGAACATGCGGGCCGGCGACGTAGATTTCTTTAGGTGACCGACAACCGGCAACCGCCCCGCGGGTTCGAGCCCCCGCCGCGGCCGCGCCCGGAGCCGTCACAGGTCTGTCCCTTATAACACTCTGACGCTGCCCACGCAGGGTTCGGCTATGCATTCCGGGGTCGCGGTACACTTTAAAAAAAACAAATA
>NZ_NKCO01000051.1:0-1808 GCF_002245615.1 Mycobacterium neumannii
TCGCCGCCGAGTTCGAAGAAGGAGTCGTCGACGCTGACGCGGTCTAGGCCCAGGACTTGGGCGTAGATGCCGGCCAGGATTTCTTCGATGGCGTTGGCCGGGGCGCGGTAGTGATCGATGTCGGTGTATTCCGGTGCCGGCAGGGCCCGGGTATCGAGTTTGCCGTTGACCGTCAACGGCAACGCCGCCAACACCACCACCGCGGTCGGCACCATGTAGGTCGGCAACCGCTCAGCCAGTCGGGCGCGCGCATCGGCGGGATCAGCGCTGCCGGTGATGTAACCCACCAACCGTTTATCGCCGGGACGATCCTCACGAGCGATCACCACCGCCTGATCAACCCCATCAAGACCCTGCAACGCCGCCTGAACCTCACCAAGCTCAATGCGATACCCGCGGATCTTGACCTGCTCATCAGCACGACCCACATACACCAACTGGCCATCAGCACCCCACCGCACCAAATCCCCAGTGCGATACATCCGCTGCCCACCAGCGTGCGCCCCGCCAAACGGACACGCCACAAACCGCGACGCGCTCAACCCCGCCCGGCCCACATACCCATAGGCCAACCCCGCACCAGCGACATACAACTCACCAACCACCCCCACCGGCACCGGCCGCAACCACCCATCGAGCACCACAAACCCCAAATGAGCCAACGGCACCCCGATCGGACTGCCCGTGCCCTCAACATCGGCGGCCACGATCTCACGCAACGACGCATGCACCGTGGTCTCGGTGATGCCATACATATTCAACAACCGCGGCAACCCCGGATGATGACCCAACCACGGCCGAAGACGATGCGGCTCAAGAGCCTCCCCACCAAACACCACCGTCTCCAGCTTGAGCTGATCCCCCAACTCCGGAGCCAACCCATCAGCAGCCTGCAACGCATAAAACGCCGACGGAGTCTGACTAAGCACACTGACCTGCTCAGCAACCAACAACGCATGCAACTCTTCAGGCGAACGCACCACCGCATCGGGCACCACCACCAACCGGCCCCCACCCAACAGCGCCCCAAAGATCTCCCACACCGAAAAATCAAACGCCAACGAATGACACTGCGACCACACCCCCGCACCCGGCACGTCAGCATCCAACGTCTCCAACAACCGAGTCACATTGCGATGGGCAACCGCAACCCCCTTCGGAGTCCCCGTCGTGCCCGAGGTGTAAATCAAATACGCCACATCATCAGGACCCGGACCCGCCAACGCCGAACACGGCTGCCCCGCCAACCCAGCATCCTCAACATCAATGACCACCACCGCATGGCCATCCAACCGCGACCGCAAACCCTGCGTACTGATCACCGCCACCGGAGCCGCATCAGCAAGCACAAAACCAATCCGCGCATCCGGATGCCCCGGATCCAACGGCACATACGCCGCCCCCGCCTTAAGCACCCCCAACATCGCCACCACCGCCTGCGCCGACCGCGGCAACAACAACCCCACCCGCGCACCAACACCCACACCCCGGCCAACCAACAAATGCGCCAACCGATTCGAAGCCTCATCCAGCTCCCGATACGTCAACGACCGCACCCCGTAACTGATCGCCACCGCATCCGCAGCACGAGCCACCTGCTCAGCGAACAACCCCGGAATCGACAACCCCGCCGACACACCCTGACCCAACACCACCCGATTGCCCACCTCAGCCAACCGAGCATGCTCACCACCATCAAGCACATCCACCGACGACAACCGCCCACCCGAATCAGCAGTCATCGCCACCAACACCCGCTCCAACCGACCAATCAACCCACCCACACTGCCCGCATCAAACACATCGGT
>NZ_NKCO01000052.1:0-1427 GCF_002245615.1 Mycobacterium neumannii
GGTCAAGTCCAGGGACGTGGTGTACGACGTCGTCGGGTGATTCTTCGAGGTGATGGTTCAGGCGGTCAGTGCCGCCGGCGTGGCCTCCTGTTCGCTCGGGGTGTCGTTGACGGCACGTGATTTGCTCAGCGCGTCGAGGCCGAGGTAGCGCCGAGACTCGGCCCATTCGTCGTGTTGTTCGGCCAATACGGCCCCGACGAGGCGGATCAGGGCGTCGCGGTCGGGGAAGATGCCCACGACGTCGGTGCGCCGGCGGATCTCCTTATTGAGCCGTTCCTGGGGATTGTTCGACCAGATCTGACGCCAAATCTGCTTGGGGAAGTTAGTGAAGGCGAGCAAATCCGGGCGAGCGGATTCCAGGTGGTCGGCGACCTTGGGGAGCTTATCGGCGAGAGCATCGATGATCCGATCGTATTGCGCTGCAACCGATTCCTTGTCAGGCTGGTCGAACACCGAATGCAGCAGGGTGCGTACCCACGGCCACGACGCTTTCGGGGTGATCGCCATCAGGTTGGTCGTGTAGTGGGTGCGGCAGCGCTGCCAGGCCGCGCCGGGCAGCGTGGCGCCGATCGCGGCCACCAAGCCGGCGTGCGCGTCGCTGGTGACGAGCTTGACCCCGGACAGGCCGCGGGCGGTCAGCGACCGCCAGAACGTCAACCAGCCCGCCCCGTCCTCGGCGGTGCTGACGTCGATGCCCAGGATTTCGCGGTAGCCCTCGGCGTTGACGCCGGTTGCGATCAGCGCGTGCACGTTGACCACCCGGCCGCCCTCGCGGACTTTGAGGACCAGGGCATCTGCAGCGACGAACGTGTACGGGCCGGCATCCAGGGGGCGGGTCCGAAAGGACTCGACGGCGGTGTCGAGTTCCTTGGCCATCACCGATACCTGCGATTTCGACAGGCTGGTGATGCCCAGGGTCTCCACCAGCTTGTCCATCCGCCGTGTCGAGACCCCGAGCAGGTAGCAGGTCGCCACCACGGTGGTCAGGGCTCGCTCGGCGCGCTTGCGGCGCTCCAGCAGCCATTCCGGGAAGTACGAGCCGTGGCGCAACTTGGGGATCGCCAGATCCAATGTGCCTGCCCGAGTGTCGAACTCGCGGTGACGATACCCATTGCGGGAATTCGTCCGGTCGGAGCTGCGCTGGCCGTAGCCCGCACCGCACAGGGCGTCGGCTTCAGCACCCATCAGCGTGTGGATGAAGGTGGCCAGCAGCTCGCGCAGCACATCGGGATGGCAGCTGGTGAGTCGTTCGGCCAACACGGCGGGCAGGTCGATATCGTGGGCAGTGGTCATCGCGTTGATTCCTTTGCTCGAGTGACTTTGGACGGTCCCTCGAAGAATCACGCGATGACCTTCAATCACTCGGCTACGACACGCCGGTACCGCCGATCAGGTCCGACTCGTACACCACTCTGCTGGACGCAACC
>NZ_NKCO01000053.1:0-1290 GCF_002245615.1 Mycobacterium neumannii
GTTTCTCCTATGTCAAGCCGCTGCCGCTTGGCAAGGCTTTTGACGATTGTTGTGGTCGGTGTGCAGGTGGCCGTAGACGACGCGGGCCAGGCGGCGTTTGAGGCAGCGCAGGGCTTCGGGTGTGGAGTCGCCGTTGGTGATGCGGTGGCGGTAATAGGTCTGTCCGAGGCCCTGGAGGCGGATTTGGGTGACGGCGATGCGGTGTAGGGCGGTGTTGAGTTGGCGGTTGCCCGAGCGGGTCATACGGACTCGTCCGCGGGTGTTGCCCGACCATACCGGCACCGGGGCCACCCCGGCGTGACGCGCGAAGGCCGCCTCGCTCTTGAATCGGGTCACCCCGGCGGTTTCGCCGACGAGTTTGGCCGCGGTCAGCTCGCCACATCCCGGCATGGCCAGCAACACCGGGGCGACCTGGCGGACACGGGCACCGATCCGTTTGGCCAACCCGTCGATGGTCTCGGTGAGGCGGCTGATGTCGGCCAGCTCGTCGCGGGCCAACTCGGCGACGATGCCGGTTTGGGTGTGCAGCCAGTCGCCGAGCAGTCTGCGGTGCTTGGCCAGATTCAACGAGCGCGCCTTGGGGGCATGGGCGGGATCGAGCTCGTGAACCCGCCACAGCAGCCGGTTAATCGTCGCAGTGCGTTGTGCCACAAGGTCTTCGCGTCGATCCACCAACAGCTTGAGTTCACGCGACACCTCGTCATGAGCGGCTACCGGCAGATCGGGCTCACGCAGGAAACCACGAGCGACTGCCAGCGCATCGATGGGATCGGACTTACCCCGGGTGCGGGCCGAGGCCCGGGTCTGGGCCATCAGCTTGGGCGGGACCCGCACCACTTTCTGCCCCAACGCGAACAGGTCGCGCTCTAGACGCGCTGACAGATGCCGGCAGTCTTCGATCGCCCAGATGACATCGGTTCCGAAATGCTCACGGGCCCACATCACCGCTTCGGTATGCCCGCCGGTGAGGGCCTTGACGGTCTTCTCGCCGAGCTTGCGGCCTACCTCGTCGACGGCGACGAAGGTATGCGTGCGCTTGTGTACATCGGCTCCAACAACAACCATGGTGGTTGCCTCCATTCACTGAGAGGTGACGGTTGGGCCGGTCGGCGGACATACCTCAGTTGGGGGCGGTGCCACGCTCCTATCAAGTCACGCCGGCCGGTCCTTCACACCTGATGCCGGCAAAACGCGTGAACGCCAACCAAAGGCGGCAGCCAATCTAAGAGCCAGACACCAGGTGAAAAGGATTCAACCACCGCACTACGCGGCACCTCACCTTCACACTGA
>NZ_NKCO01000054.1:0-1080 GCF_002245615.1 Mycobacterium neumannii
ACACCGACATCGATCACTACCGCGCCCCGGCCAACGCCATCGAAGAAATCCTGGCCGGCATCTACGCCCAAGTCCTGGGCCTAGACCGCGTCAGCGTCGACGACTCCTTCTTCGAACTCGGCGGCGACAGCATCTTGTCGATGCAAGTGGTCGCCCGGGCACGCGCGGCCGGTGTGGTGTGCCGCCCACGGGACGTCTTCGTCGAGAAGACGGTCGCTCGGTTGGCAAGGGTGGCCAGGGTGGCCGACGGTGCGGGTGAGCCGGTCGACGAGGGTATCGGTTCCGTGATCGAGACGCCGATCATGCGTTGGCTGCACGACATGGAAGGCCCGATCGAACAGTTCAACCAGACCATGGTGGTGAAGGCTCCCCCCGGGGTTGCTGAGGCTGACGTGGTAATCGTGTTGCAGGCCTTGCTCGATCGGCACGCGATGCTCCGGCTGCGCGTCGAGGACGACGACAACGACGGCTGGTCGCTCTCAGTGCCTGAAGCCGGGGCGATAGACGCGCGTGATTGCCTGCGGTCGATCGACGTGTTGTCCGATAATGCGGTGCTGGCGGCACGGTCGCGGTTGAACCCGGCCGCCGGCGTGATGGTCAGCGCGCTGTGGGTGACCACGACGGGCGAACTTGCGTTGATCGTCCACCACCTGGCCGTCGACGGGGTGTCGTGGCGAATTCTGTTGGAAGACTTGAACATCGCCTGGGCTCAGCATCACAGCGGACAGCCAGTGGCGCCGCCAGCGCCGGTGACGTCGTTCGCCCGATGGGCGGCGCTGCTGGCCGAACGCGCCCACCGTCCAGACGTGGTGCTGCAAGCCGAGGTGTGGCAGCAGGTGGCCGCGACGCCGGCGCTGTTGCCACCGGTGCAACCCGCGGTGGATACCTTCGCCACGGCCGGCCACTTGTCTGTGTCGCTGGACGCCGAAACCACCCACCTCCTCCTGAGTGAGGGTTGCGTCCAGCAGAGTGGTGTACGAGTCGGACCTGATCGGCGGTACCGGCGTGTCGTAGCCGAGTGATTGAAGGTCATCGCGTGATTCTTCGAGGGACCGTCCAAAGTCACTCGAGCAAAGGAAT
>NZ_NKCO01000055.1:0-959 GCF_002245615.1 Mycobacterium neumannii
GCTCATGGGCTGATCAACGGCGAGCATGTGGACGTCATCCGCAAGGCCGTTGACAGGTTGCCCGGATTCGTCGATGCGGCCACCCGCGAGCAGTTCGAGGTCGACCTGGTCCGCACGGCGGTCGGCGTCGGTCCCAAGGAACTCAAGGACAGCGCCGATCTGACGCTGTTTTTGCTCGATCAGGACGGGCCCGAGCCCGATGACACCGAGCGCGCCCGCAAGCGCGGGGTCACCAAGGGAAAACAGCGCGCCGACGGGATGATTGACATCGTCGGAACTCTGACGCCCGAAGCGTGGGCCGTGTGGGAAGTAATCTTCGCGAAGTACGCGGCACCGGGTATGTGCAATCCCGACGATCCCGAACCCTGCACATCGGGGACCCCGACACAGGTTCAGATCGACAACGACCACCGCAGTCTGGCCCAGCGTCAACACGACGCGATGATCGCCGTCGGGCGCATCGCCCTGATGAGCGGCGAACTCGGCCAGCTCAACGGGCTGCCCGTCTCGATCATCATTCGCACCACCCTGCGGGAGCTGGAATCACGGGCCGGGGTCGGCACCACCGGCGGCGGCACGGTCATGCCGATCGCTGATGTCATCCGGTTGGCCGGCCACGCCAACCACTACCTGGCGGTGTTCGACGGCGCGACCGGGTCGGCCCTGGATCTGTTCCGCGCCAAGCGAATCGCCACTCCGGCGCAACGGATCATGCTCATCGCGCGCGATGGCGGATGCACCAAGCCGTGCTGCACCGTTGGCGCCTATGGCTGCCAAGTGCATCACGTGGAAGCCGACTGGTCGAAGGGCGGCAACACCAACGTCGACGAACTGGGCCTCGCCTGCGGGGCAGACAACCGCAGCGTCAACGAGGACGGCGGCTGGACCACCCGAATGAACGAGCGCTGCGAGGTCGAATGGCTTCCGCCGCCCGAACTGGACACCGGCCAGGCGCGGCT
>NZ_NKCO01000056.1:0-668 GCF_002245615.1 Mycobacterium neumannii
AGAGGTGTAGAAGAGACAGGTGTCGGCGGGGTCGGGCAGGCGTTCGTCGACCAGCTGCGCGCCCAGGCCGGCCCACGATCGATCGACGTCTATCCGGTTAACTACGTGGCCAGCGGCGACTTCGGCAACCGCATCCAGTTCGCACGCACGGTGGTCGACGGGATCCGCGATGCGGGACAGAAAGTCGAGTCGACGGCGGCGGCATGCCCCGATACCGACATCGTGCTCGGCGGATTCTCACAAGGCGCTGCGGTCGCCGGATACGTGACTTCCGCTGAGATTCCCGAGGAGATCCCCGCCGAGTACCGCGAGTTCATCCCCGAGCCGATGTCTGAGGAAGTCGGCGACCACGTTGCCGCTGTCGTTCTGTTCGGCAGGCCCTCGGATCAGTTCCTGACCGATGCCGGCGCGCCCGCGATCGTCATCGGACCGTCGTATCAGGACAAGACGTTGGATCTGTGCGCCGAGGGCGACACGATCTGCAACGGCGCTCCCATCGGTCTTCCAAGCTTCGCGCACAACTCCTACATCGTGAACGGGATGGCCGCCGAGGGTGCGGCCTACGCGGTGGCGCGTCTCGAGCCGGCTCCGGCACCCCCGCCGCCTCCGGCCCCGGCGCCGGCTCCGGCGCCGTTGGCCGCGCCCGCACCTGTCTCTTATACCCCTCT
>NZ_NKCO01000057.1:0-849 GCF_002245615.1 Mycobacterium neumannii
CGAACGCCCCGCACCCGCCCCCGAACCGTCGCTGAGCAAAACCGTCGGCGAGCAGTCCACCACCTACCGCATCACCTTGCCCGCGTTGGAGGCCGCCAAGTTCGACGCCGCCCTGCAATCACACCGCGACGCGCTGATCAACGAACACATCAGCGACCACGGCCCCGACACCGACGGCGACACCCACGAACGCCGCGAGCGGCTCGGTGATCTGCGGCGCCAACCGCCGTTTCCCAGCCTCGGTGATGCGTTCCTGCGCCTGGTGGGCACCGGCTGGGACACCGAAGCCACCCGGCGCCCCCACGGCCAGCACACCACGGTGATCGTGCACCTCGACCTCGACAAGTCCGCCGCCTGGCCGCATCTGGGCCCGGTGCTCTCCGAAGCTGACCGGCAGTTGTTGTTGTGTGACACCGGCTGTGAAGTCTGGCTCGAACGAAACGGCCAACCCATCGGGGCCGGGCGCACCACACGGGTGATCAGCCGACGGCTACGCCGCGCCCTCGAGCACCGCGACCGCACCTGCCGGGTGCCCGGCTGCGGGGCCACCCGCGGACTGCACGCTCATCACCTTGTGCACTGGGAAGACGGCGGGCCCACCGAACTGGACAACCTGATCCTGGTCTGCCCGTATCATCACCGGCTGCACCACAGAGGCGAAATCACCATCACCGGACCCGCCCACCAACTACACGTCACCACCCGCGAAGGCGAACCGCTGCACCCCGGATCTTGTCGCTTATACAAATCTGACGCTGCCGACGAAGGCGTAGGTGTAGTGCTGGCTGGTCGCGGTAGCAGTAAAAAAAAAAAGACAGTGCACTAAGCGTAGAGTGCATACACAGAGAA
>NZ_NKCO01000006.1:0-220191 GCF_002245615.1 Mycobacterium neumannii
TCGTTTTTTTTTTCAAGCAGACGACGGCATACGACTTCCTGCCTCGTCTCGTGGGCTCGGAGATGTGTATAAGGGCCAGCGGCCCCGTCAGCCCCGGATACGGTTCCGGCGCCACCCCCGGGCCGGCGGCCACCAGCCCCGGATACGGATCCTCGAGGTCCTCGTGCAGCGATATCGAGGTGATCTTCGCTCGCGGCACCGACGACACCCCCGGCCTGGGCACGCCGGGCACCGCGTTCGTCAACGCGCTGCGCGGCCTGACCGGAGGGCGCACCATCAGCACGTACGCGGTCGACTATCCCGCGTCATACGACTTCCTGGCCGCCGCCGACGGCGCGACCGACGCCACGAACCGCATCGCGATGCTGGCGCAGCAGTGCCCGAGCACCCGCATCGTGCTCGGCGGGTACTCCCAGGGGGCCGCGGTCGTCGACATGCTGGCGGGTGTTCCGCCGCTCGGCAACAAGATCGGCTCGATCGGTTCGGCTCCGCCGCTGCCCGGCAGCCTGGTGCCCAACGTCGCCGCCGTCGCGGTGTTCGGCAACCCGGCGACCAAATTCAACAACCCGATCACCAAGTCGGTGTTCTCCGGCCGCGCGATCGACCTGTGCAAGGACGGCGACCCGATCTGCTCCCGGGGGCGTAACCCGTTCGCCCACAACGACTACGTGACCGCCGGACTGGTCCAGGAGGCCGCGAACTTCGTCGCCGGCCTGGTCTGATCCCGCGCGGCGATATCATCTCGTCCCGTGGATTTCGCTCGCCTTCGTCGTCAGTTCGCCGGCGCCGCCGTCATCGCGGCAACCGGATTGACCCCCGCCCTTCTGGCGCCAACGGCCGCTTCTGCGCAGGGCTGCTCAGACGTGACGGTGGTGTTCGCCCGCGGCACCGGTGAACCTCCCGGCATCGGCCGTGTCGGCCAGGCCTTCGTCGACGCGCTGCGCCCGCAGCTCGGGAACCGCACGCTGTCGGCCTACGGGGTGACCTACCCGGCCACCTACGACTTCGCGATGGCGGCCGACGGTGCCGCCGACGCAGCGGCGTTCGTCACCAACACCGCGCAGGCGTGTCCGGACTCGCGCATCGTGCTCGGCGGGTTCTCCCAGGGCGCTGCGGTCGTCGACATGCTCGCCGGCATCCCGCCGCTGGGGAACCGGATCGGCGCGCTGGGCCCGGTGCTGCCACCGAACGTCGCGCCCACCGTCGCGGCCGTCGCGGTGTTCGGCAACCCGGCGACCAAGTTCGGCAACCCGATCACCTCGGCGCCGATCTTCGGTGGGCGGGCGATCGACCTGTGCACCGACGGCGACCCGATCTGCTCCCGCGGCCGCAATCCGTTCGCCCACAGCGATTACGTCGGAGCCGGAATGGCGAACCGGGCTGCGGATTTCGTGGCGCGCCTGGTCTGAGGTCGCGGCAACCGCGAAGGATTACCTTCGTCGGCGTCGATTAGTTCCTATAGGATCGGCGGGGTGCAAAACGATCTTGTTCGCTGCTTGGGGCGCCGGGGGATGCTGCTCATCGGGGCGGTCGTCCTCGCGGTCGCGGGGCTGATCGCGCCCGTCCCGCAGGGCACCCAGGGCCTTTTGTCCGTCGCCGCCGCGCAGTCGTGCCCGCAAGCGGAGCTCATCTTCGCCCGCGGTCGCACCGAGTCGCCCGGTGCCGGCGTGATCGGCAACGCGCTCATCAGCGCGCTGCGCAGCAAGACCGACAAGAACATCAACCTCTACTCCGTGAGCTATCCGGCCGATTACGAGGTCGACATCGGCGCCAACGACATGAGCTCACGGATCCAGGACATGGCCGCACGGTGCCCCGACACCCGGCTGGTGCTCGGCGGATACTCGTTGGGCGCCGCAGTGACCGACGTCGTGCTTGCCGCGCCCATCGCCGCGTTCGGGTTCGACAAGCCGCTGCCTCCGGGAATGGACCGCCACATCGCCGCGGTCGCACTGTTCGGCAACGGCATCGCATGGGCCGGGCCGATCACGAACTTCAGCCCGCTCTACGGCGAGCGCACCATCGAGTTGTGTCACGGCGCCGACCCGATCTGCAACCCCGCCGAGCCGAAGACGTGGGAGGGCAACTGGCCCGACCACGCGGCACGGGCGTATGTGAACGCGGGCATGGTCAACCAGGCGGCCGACTTCATCGCGGCCCGGATCTAGTCGGGATCTAGTCGACCACCCGCAGGTCGCGGGTGACCTTCGTGCGCGCCTCGAGCTGATCGTCTGACGGGTAGTCGACGCCGACGAGGGTCAACCCCTGCGGAGGCGCTGCCGCGAATTGGCTGGACCGCCGATCGGCGGCCAACAAACTTGCGCACCAGTCGGGTTCGCGGCGGTGTTCGCCGACCGCCAGCAGCGCACCGACCAGTGACCGGACCATGGACCAACAGAAGGCGTCGGCGCTGACATGCGCGGTGACGCGCGCCCCCTCACGCGACCAGTCCAGGCGCTGCAGGTCGCGGATGGTGGTGGCGCCGTCGCGGTGCCGACAGAATGCGGCGAAGTCGTGCAGCCCCAGTAGCTTCCGTGACGCCTCGGTCATCGCGTCCACGTCGAGCGGGCGCGGCCAGGCAGTGACAAAGCGCGCCTCGTGCGGTTCGACACCGTATGGCGCCGTCGACAATCGATAGACGTAGTGGCGGCGCAGCGCGGAGAAGCGGGCGTCGAAACCGGCCGCGGCACGCTCGACGTCCAGCACGCGCACATCTCGGGGCAGGAACCGGCCGAGCCGTCGCACCAGCGGCAGGAACTCGCTGTCGCCGGGACGCGTCGCACGCGGATAAGCGTGTGGCAGGGCCTCTTCGGGCACATCGACATGAGCGACCTGACCGGTGGCGTGCACACCGGCGTCGGTACGACCCGCCCCACGCACCACCACCGCGGTGCGGAACACCGTCGACAGCGCCTCCTCGAGGACACCGGCCACGGTGCGCTGTCCTGTCTGGACCGCCCAGCCGGCGAACTCGGTTCCGTCGTAGGCGATGTCGAGCCGAAGACGAACGAGCCCGCCACCGGATTCGATGGCGGGCTCGCTCATGACGTCCTCAGGACTTGTCGTCATCCTTATCGGCCTCGACCTGTGCAGGCTCGTCGGCCGAAGCCTCGGCCTCAACGACCTCGGACGACTCGGCCTTGCTCGATTCGGTCCTGGCTTCCTCGACCGACTCCTCCTCGGTGGGACCCTCGGCGGCCTCGGGCACGACCGCGGCCTGCGGGGCCGACACGGCCGCGACCGGCTGCTCGGTCTTCTGCGCACCCGCGGCACCGGATCCGACATCGCCGCCGGAGCGGCTCCGGCGTGCACGGTTGGCCTCCGAGGTCACCGTCTTCTCCCGCACCAGCTCGATGACCGCCATCGGGGCATTGTCGCCCTTGCGGTTCTCGACCTTGATGATGCGGGTGTAGCCGCCCTCGCGGTCGGCGTAGAACGGGCCGATCTCGGCGAACAGCGTATGCACGATGTCCTTGTCGCGAATCTTCTTCATCACCTCACGCCGGTTGTGCAGCGTGCCCTTCTTGGCGTGCGTGATGAGCTTTTCCGCATAGGGACGCAACGCGCGCGCCTTCGGCTCGGTGGTCTTGATGCGGCCGTGCTCGAAGAGCGAGGAGGCCAGGTTGGCCAGCAGCGCCTTCTGGTGCGAGGACGACCCGCCGAGGCGAGGGCCCTTGGTGGGCTTGGGCATTGCGACTATCTCCTATGTGGGGCCGACCCCCGTATCAGGTAGGGCCGGGACGGACTCTGTTGTTTAGAGCTGTTCGGTTTCGGCGTAGTCCTGGTTGTCGTCCAGGTCGTAGCCGGCATCGCTGTTCCAGGTGCCGGTCGCGACGTCGTAGCCGGCGACCTCGGACGGATCGAACGAGGCCGGGCTGTCCTTGAGCGACAGGCCCAGCTGATGCAGCTTGATCTTCACCTCGTCGATGGACTTCTGGCCAAAGTTGCGGATGTCCAGCAGGTCGGACTCCGTGCGTGCGACCAGTTCGCCAACGGTGTGCACACCCTCGCGCTTGAGGCAGTTGTACGACCGCACCGTCAGGTCCAGATCGTCGATCGGCAGCGCGAAGCTGGCGATGTGATCGGCCTCGGCCGGGGAGGGCCCGATCTCGATGCCTTCGGCCTCGACATTGAGTTCCCGTGCCAGACCGAACAATTCGACCAGCGTCTTGCCCGCGGATGCGAGCGCGTCACGCGGCGTGATCGAGTTCTTGGTCTCGACGTCGAGGATCAGCTTGTCGAAGTCGGTGCGCTGCTCGACGCGGGTGGCCTCCACCTTGTAGGTGACCTTGAGCACAGGCGAGTAGATCGAGTCGACAGGGATGCGGCCGATTTCGGCACCCGAGGCCTTGTTCTGCACGGCCGGCACGTAGCCGCGACCGCGCTCGACGACGAGCTCCACCTCGAGCTTGCCCTTGTCGTTGAGGGTGGCGATGTGCATCTCTGGGTTGTGCACCGTCACGCCCGCGGGCGGAACGATGTCACCCGCGGTGACCTCACCCGGCCCCTGCTTGCGAAGGTACATGGTGACCGGCTCGTCCTCTTCCGACGAGACGACCAGGCCCTTGAGGTTCAGGATGATGTCGGTGACGTCTTCCTTGACTCCGGGCACCGTGGTGAACTCGTGCAGCACTCCGTCGATGCGGATGCTGGTGACCGCCGCGCCCGGGATGGACGACAGCAGCGTGCGCCGAAGCGAATTGCCAAGGGTGTAGCCGAAACCCGGCTCCAGCGGCTCGATGACGAACTGGGAGCGGTTCTCGGCCTTGACATCTTCGGACAGTGTGGGGCGCTGAGAAATCAGCATGTGTTTCTTTCCTCCTCTACGGCACCCGCTATTTGATGCCGCAAATCCCTACCGCCATCCGGGCGGCGGGAAGCCTTACTTCGAGTACAGCTCGACGATCAGCTGCTCGGACAGCGGCACGTCGATCTGCGCGCGCTCCGGCAACTGGTGCACCAGGATGCGCTGACGCTCGCCGACGACCTGAAGCCACGACGGGATAGGGCGGTCGCCCGCGGTCTCCCGCGCGATCACGAACGGATCGGTGTTCAGCGACTTTTCCTTCACGTCGATGATGTCGTACTGCGACACCCGGTAGCTCGGGATGTCGACCTTGACACCGTTGACCAGGAAGTGGCCGTGGCTGACCAGCTGCCGCGCCATCCGGCGGGTGCGGGCCAGGCCTGCGCGGTAGATGACGTTGTCCAGCCGGCTCTCCAGGATGCGCAGCAGGTTGTCACCGGTCTTGCCGGGCAGCCTGTTGGCTTCCTCGTAGTAGCGACGGAACTGCTTCTCCATCACGCCGTAGGAGAAGCGGGCCTTCTGCTTCTCCTGCAGCTGCAGGCGGTATTCGCTTTCCTTGATCCGCGCGCGACCGTGCTGGCCGGGCGGGTAGGGGCGCTTCTCGAACGACTGATCGCCGCCGACCAGGTCCACGCCGAGGCGGCGGGACTTGCGGGTCGCGGGTCCGGTGTAACGAGCCATCGTCTGTTTCTCCTCGTCCTACTAGACCCGGCGCCGCTTCGGCGGACGGCACCCGTTGTGCGGCTGCGGCGTGACGTCGGCGATCGCGCCGACCTCGAGGCCGGCGGCCTGCAGCGACCGGATCGCGGTCTCGCGGCCCGAGCCCGGGCCCTTGACGAACACGTCGACCTTCTTCACGCCGTGTTCCTGCGCCTTGCGGGCGGCGTTCTCGGCGGCCAGCTGCGCGGCGAACGGTGTGGACTTACGCGAGCCCTTGAAGCCCACGTGCCCCGACGACGCCCAGGCGATGACGTTGCCCTGCGGGTCGGTGATCGTCACGATCGTGTTGTTGAACGTGCTCTTGATGTGCGCGGCACCGTGCGGGACGTTCTTCTTTTCCCTGCGACGGGTCTTCTGCCCCTTCTTGGGGCCGGCCGCGGTCTTTTTGGCGGGTGGCATCGTCGATTACCTGGCCTTCTTCTTGCCGGCGATGGTGCGCTTGGGCCCCTTGCGGGTGCGCGCGTTGGTCTTGGTCCGCTGGCCGCGCACCGGAAGCCCACGGCGGTGCCGCAGACCCTGGTAGCAGCCGATCTCGATCTTGCGGCGGATGTCGGCCTGCACCTCGCGGCGCAGATCGCCCTCCACCTTGAGGTTGGCTTCGATGTAGTCGCGCAGCTGGGTCACCTGATCATCGGTCAGGTCCTTGGTGCGCAGATCCCGGCTGATGCCGGTGGCGTCCAGAATCTCCTGGGAGCGGGTACGGCCGACGCCGTAGATATAGGTCAGGGCGATCTCCATGCGCTTATCGCGCGGGAGGTCGACGCCCACGAGACGTGCCATCAGGCGGTGTTCCTTCTTCTATGCGGAGGTCTTGTCCCAGTCCGTTCCCTCATATGGGGTCCGGCCTCCGTGCCGGACGTGACGAGCGGCGCTGATACGTCTTTTTGGCGCTGACGCGCCGGGCAGCTCAGTGGTACTGGGGTTTCGTCATTCAGTTGTGTCGGCAGCCGGCGGGTTCTAACCCTGCCGCTGCTTGTGGCGTGGATCAGAGCAGATCACCATGACCCGCCCATGCCGGCGGATCACCCTGCACTTATCGCAAATGGGCTTGACGCTCGGGTTCACCTTCACGGCTCGTTCGATCCTGTTCTTCTGGAGTGTCTGTCTTTTACTTGTACCGGTAAACGATGCGGCCCCGGGACAGGTCGTAGGGAGACAACTCCACCACGACGCGGTCCTCGGGCAGGATGCGGATGTAGTGCTGCCGCATCTTGCCGCTGATGTGGGCAAGGACCTTGTGTCCGTTCTCCAGCTCAATGCGGAACATCGCATTGGGCAGGGGTTCGACCACGCGACCCTCGACCTCTATGGCACCGTCTTTCTTGGCCATTGTTTTTCGGAGATCCTCCGTGTCCTGATCGTTGGCGCCTTCCCGCCGCGAGCGGCGGATACTGCTTGCGGCGCAGCATTTGCTCCGACTACAGAACGTGAGCCAGTAGCCAGAAATTCCTGAACAGGGCACGCAAAGAGTCGGCGCGATCACCGCACCGTTGATCCATGGTACTCGCCCACCGGCCGCGCCCAAAATCGCGACGGAGGGCTCCGTCAACCCGTCGCCGTCTCGGGCCGGTCCGGTTCTGCGTCACTGCCGCGGACCAGGCCCGATTGCACCAGCGCGGCCGTGACGAACCGGTGCACCGGCCGGGACCTGAAGAAGCCGGTGTGCCCGCCGCGGTACCACTGGATATCGGGACGGCCCCAGTGCTCCCACAGCCGGTCGATCTGCTCGCGAGGGTGGACCACCTGGTCGGCGATGCCCGCGTAGATGAAGCGCCCGCCCATCGGGACCTGTGGCGGCAACGACAGCGGCGAGATCATCCGGCCCAGCGGGGCGGCCAGCCTGATCGTCTCCATCCGCGGATCGTCGCTGTCCATGCCCGAGTGCCGCGCCAAAAGCCCGACCAGGTCTGCGACCGGCACGCCCAGCACCGCGCATTCCAGGTCGTCGTCGAGGCTGGCCACCAACGCCGCGATGAAACCGCCCAACGACAGGCCGTACACGCCGATCGACGCTTTTGGCTGCTGCCGGCGGATCCACGACAGCAGGCTGCGGACGTCCCACACCGCCTGCGCGGTGGCGTGGATGTCGTCGAGGACGTCCTCGCCGGGGAACACCGCACCCTTCGGCAGCCCCTTGGCGCGCGGACCGTGCATCGGCAGCACCGGCATCACGACGTTGAGACCCAACTCCTCATGCAGGTACCAGGCGCGGAAGATCGCCAGGTCGATCGCCGCCCGCCCCATCTCGGTGCCGTGGACACACACCAGCCACGGCCGCGGTTCGGGGTGGCGCAGCAGCAGACCGTAGCCGCGGGAGACGGCGCCATAACCCAGCCAGCGGTCGGCGCCCGGTTCGGTCGCGTCCGGCCGGTACCCGCTGGTCCAGCG
The DNA here is from genome assembly GCF_002245615.1 of Mycobacterium neumannii. NCBI lineage: Bacteria > Bacillati > Actinomycetota > Actinomycetes > Mycobacteriales > Mycobacteriaceae > Mycobacterium > Mycobacterium neumannii. Next base: position 7,916 of record NZ_NKCO01000006.1, read on the forward strand.
CAACCGGTAATAGGAGCGGTTGCGGCGACGCACCGGTGAGACGTCCAAGTCGCTGGGCGGCCCCGGCGCGGCGAAGAACGCCGCCGGATCGTCGAGGCATCCACGCTGTCCGTAGAAGTCCACCGCCGCGACCACTTCACCGTGGATCCGCTCGAACGCCCGCGGATCGCTGAGCGGACGCCGCGCTCGCAGCCCGAGCAGCACCACTTCGTCACGAAACGCCTCGGCGGCCAACGCGACCGTCGGCCGCACGGTCGGCGTCTGATCGCGGCCGTCGTGGAGGTAGTCACGCCACGAGCGCGCGTAGTAACCGCCAGTTCTCGTCAGCGGTTGCACCGCACTGCGCAGCGGTGCCTGTATCCGCGGCACGGTGGGGCGGTGCGGAGTCCGTGCGTCGTTGTCGGCGCCGATGCCGATGTCGTCTGTTCCCACACCTCCGACAGTAGCCACGCGGTCGTCGTACCCGTAGTGCCATTGGTCACCTGTTGAAGCGTGCAATCGCGCTGAGGCTGAGCCGGATTCGGTGCAGGCCGCCCAGCGCCAAGTGGCGCTCACCACTGTGCAGCACAAATGTGGCGGCCCCTATACACGACCTACGTCGTTCTGCCGCTTCGTTTGGCGCATAGGTGACTTCGGTCCCTGGCCATCACCGGTGGCCGGTGGTCCGACGAGAAGTGGTCAACGGCAGTGAAACCGGATCACATCTCGTGCTGGTGTCACCGGCGGACTTCGGGCGGCTGCAACGGGGCGAGAAGGCCTCGGGCTGTTGGTCATTCGCGCTCCGCCGAGAAGTGGGACGGACGCGCCTTGTGGTGCGCGGCAGCGGCGGCGCGGTCGGGCATCCCTGGTTCGACATACCGCATTTCGTGATGGAGCAGAAGATGATGCGGGGCATAGCACAGCGCACCCAGCGGACCCGCAGGCGGGAAATCACCGAAGCGCTCAACCGGCACCCGTCAGGAAGGCGCTCTCATCGACCCCGGAAGGTTTCGCAGAGCATCTGAGCGACTGACCCCGATATCGGCTGGACGTTGGGCGCATACTTGTACGCGATGACCGGCCCCTCGCCCCAGCCTCGTAAACCCGTCATTTTGAGCGTCGATGACGATCCGGCGGTATCGCGCGCCGTCGCCCGCGATCTGCGCCGCCATTATGGCGAGGCCTTCCGCGTCGTGCGCGCCGAGAACGGCCCCGATGCGCTCGCGACGCTCAACGAACTCAAACTGCGCGGTGAGACTGTCGCGGTGTTCGTCGCCGACTACCGGATGCCGCAGATGAGCGGGATCGAGTTCCTCGAAGAGGCGATGGACATCTTCCCGATGGCCCGCCGCGTGCTGCTGACCGCATATGCCGACACGCACGCCGCGATCGACGCGATCAACGTCGTCGACCTCGACCACTACCTGCTCAAACCCTGGGATCCCCCGCAGGAGAAGCTCTATCCGGTGATCGACGCGCTGATCGAGGCCTGGCGCGAGACCGGAGACCGGGCGATCCCGCACACCAAGATCATCGGGCACCCGTGGAACGTGCGCTCGTCGGAAGTCCGGGAGTTCCTCGCCCGCAACCGGCTCTACTACACGTGGTTCCGCGCCGACGAACCCAAGGGCAGGAAGCTGCTCGACGCCGCAGGCCTCGACGGGCTGACCCTTCCCGTGGTGATCACCGAACAGGGCGAGACGCTCGTCGCCCCCGACGACGCCGAACTCGGCGCGACGCTCGGCCTGTCGATCACGCCCTCGGAGGACTTCTACGATCTGGTCGTCATCGGCGGCGGCCCCGCGGGGCTGGCCGCGGCGGTCTACGGCGCCTCGGAGGGCCTCAAGACCGTGCTCATCGAGCGCACGGCCACGGGTGGGCAGGCCGGGCAGAGCTCACGGATCGAGAACTACCTCGGCTTTCCCGACGGCGTGTCCGGGTCTCAGCTCGCCGAGCGCGCCCGCAGACAAGCCGAGAAGTTCTCCGCCGAGCTCATCACGACGGCCGAGGTCAGCGCGCTCGAGATCGACGGCAACGCCCGCACCGTCCACCTGTCCGACGGCCGATCGATCGGGACGCGGGCCGTGATCCTGGCGATGGGCGTGGAGTACCGCCAGCTTCCCGCCGAGGGCTGCGCCGATCTCACCGGCGCGGGCGTCTACTACGGAGCCACCTCGTCGGTGGCCGCCGAGTGCGAGGACGAGGAGGTCTTCGTCATCGGGGGCGCCAACTCCGCGGGACAGGCCGCGATGTTCCTGTCGCGAACCGCGAAGAAGGTGAGCATCGTCTGCCGCCGCACCCTCGAGGATTCGATGTCCTACTACCTGATCCAGCAGATCAGGGCGACCGACAACATCCGCGAACTCCCGCACACCGCCGTGCACAAGGTCGAAGGCAACGGCCACCTGGAACGCATCTGCCTGCAGAACCTGAACACCGGCGAGCGCGAGGAACACACGTGCGGGCGCATGTTCATCTTCATCGGGGCCGAACCGCGCACCGACTGGGTGGAACAGGCCGGTATCGCCCGCGACGACCACGGATTCATCCTCGCCGGGCCCGATCTGCGCGACGTGGCCGGCTGGACGTTGGACCGTCCGCCGCACCACCTGGAAACAAGTGTGCCCGGTGTGTTTGTTGCAGGAGATGTGCGTTCCGAATCCGCCAAGAGGGTGGCGGCCGCCGTCGGCGAAGGGTCGATGGCGGTGATGTTGGTGCACCGATACCTGGCGGAGGCGTGATGGGCGACAACGAGAACCAGTGCATACCCGATGAACTGCGGTCGCTGTTCCTGTTCGAGGCGCTCACCGACCGGCAACTACAGGTGCTGTGCGACAACGGCCTCATCGCCACGTTCGAACCCGGTCCCGTGTGCACCGAGGGCGACCCGGCAACCTGCTTCTACGTGCTGCTCGACGGTGAACTGGTGATGTCGAAGCGCTCGGGCGGCGTGGACATCCAAACCAATCGAACGTCCCAGCGCGGGGTGTACTGCGGCGCGTGGTCGGCCTACGTCCCCGACGAGGAGCACCTCTATGAAGCCTCGGTCCGCGTCACGAGGCCGTCGCGCTTCTTCGTGCTCGACGCCGAGGCGTTCGCCAAGTTCATGCAGGCAGAGTTCCCGATGGCCGTGCACCTGCTCGAGGGGCACCGCGTCGGCGGCCGGCGCCAGAGCCAGATCCTCGGCCAGCGCGAGAAGCTGCTGGCGCTGGGCACGATCACCGCCGGCCTGACTCATCAGCTCAACAACCCGGCGGCGGCCGCCGCCCGCGCGGTGGCCGACCTTCGCGAGGGCGTCGGCAAGATGCGCTACAAGCTGGCGATGCTGGCCGACGGCAAGTTCACCCCGGAAGCGTTGCGGGTGCTCGTACGGATCCAGGACGAAGTCGCCGAGCAGGTCGCCAAGTCCAAGGCGCAGGAACTCACTGCGCTCGAGTTGTCAGACCGGGAAGAGCACATCGGCGACTGGCTGGAGGGCCGCGGCATCGCCAGCGCCTGGGACTACGCACCGACGTTCGTGGAGGCGGGTCTGGACCTCGACTGGCTCGAACGTGTGCAGGCCTCGATCGATGACGTCGACTGCTCGGCGACGCTGCAAAGCGCGTTGGGCTGGTTGAAGTACACGATCGACGCCGAACTACGGATGAACGAGATCGCCGACGCCAGCAAGCGGATCTCGGCGCTGCTGGCCGGTGCCAAGCAGTATTCGCAGATGGACCGCAGCGAGTATCAGGCCGCCAACGTCCACGAGCTGATCCACAGCACGATCAAGACCATCTTCGGCGACAAGGTAGGTAAGGACAAACCGGTCGCGCTGGTGTGGGAGAAGGACACCACACTGCCTCAATTGATGTGCTACCCAGGCGATCTCAACGAGGTCTGGACCAACATCATCGACAACGCCATCCAGGCGATGAACTATGAGGGCACGTTGACCATCCGCACGTCGCGCAAGGATGACGAGATGGTCCGCGTCGAGATCTGCGACGACGGCCAAGGCATCGCCGAGAAGAACATCGACCGCATCTTCACACCGTTCTTCACCACCAAGCCGTTCGGTCAGGGCACCGGTCTGGGGCTCGATCTCGCCCGGCGCATCGTCGTGGAGAAGCACCACGGCGACATCCAGGTCACGTCCGCGCCCGGCGACACCCGGTTCGTCATCGATCTACCGTTGGTTGCGCCGGCCCCCGAGGCGCCGACCCCGACGGAACTTCCCCTTACAGCCGGATAGCCGGAATATCCCTTGGCCACCGAGAATTTGGAGCGACCATGACGAAACCCGATCTCGGCAGGTACGGCGCGTTCGGCCATTACTCCATGTGGCAGAAGCTGAGCCCGGAGCAGCTGCGGGCCATCGAAGACCTCGGCTACGGGGCGATCTGGGCGGGCGGTTCCCCTGCGGCCGAATTGTCCTGGGTGGAACCGATTCTCGACGCGACGAACACACTCAAACTGGCGACCGGCATCGTCAACATCTGGACCGCGGACGCCGAGCCCGTCAGCGAGTCCTTCCACCGCATCGAGAAGACCCATCCGGGACGCTTTGTACTGGGTATCGGCGTCGGCCACCCCGAAGCCCACACCGAATATCAGAAGCCGTACGACGCGCTCGTCGCCTACCTCGACAAGCTCGACGAGTACGGGGTGCCGAAGGACAGAAGGGTGGTCGCCGCGCTCGGTCCGCGGGTGCTCAAGCTGTCCGCGCAGCGCGCCGCCGGGCCGCACCCCTACCTGACGACGCCGGAACACACCGCCGAGGCGCGCAAGCTGATCGGCCCGGATGCGTTCATCGCGCCTGAACACAAAGTGGTGCCGACCACTGATGCCGAGAGTGCCCGCGCGGTCGGCCGCAAGGCGCTCGACATCTATCTCAACCTGACGAACTATCTCAACAGCTGGAAGCGTCTCGGATTCACCGACGACGAGGTCGCGAAGCCGGGCAGCGACCGGCTTGTCGATGCCGTGGTGGCGTATGGCACCGTCGACGCCATAGCCGAACGGCTCAACGAGCATCTCGAAGCGGGCGCCGACCACGTGCCCGTGCAGATGCTCACCGGACCGGACAAGCTGGTGGACGCGTTGGCTCAATTGGCGGGTCCGCTCGGATTGAAGTGACGTCACCACCGAAGGGATCCGTATGACTGAGCTCAAGCCCAATTTCGGCCGCTACGGCGTATGGACGTTCGGCGTTCCGAAACCCGAACAGGCCGTGGAGATCGAGAAGCTCGGCTACGGCGCGGTGTGGATCGGCGGATCGCCTGCCGGCAACCTGGAATACGTCGAGCCGATTCTCGAGCGCACTGAGAACCTTCAGGTCGCGACCGGGATCATCAACGTGTGGACGGCGTCCGCCGGCGAGGTCGCCGACGCCTACCACCGCGTCGAGGACGCGTATCCGGGTCGCTTCCTGCTGGGCATCGGTATCGGTCATCCCGAGCACACCGAGGAGTACCGCAAACCGTATGACGTGCTCGTCGAGTACCTCGACGCACTGGATGCGAAGAAGGTGCCGACGAGCCGGCGGGTGATCGCGGCGCTGGGACCCAAGGTGCTCAAGCTCGCAGCGCAGCGCAGTGCCGGGGCGCACCCGTACCTGACCACCCCGCAGCACACCGGAGAGGCGCGAAACCTGCTGGGGCCCACGGTGTTCATCGCCCCCGAGCACAAGGTCGTGTTGGCCAGGGACGCCGAGGCCTCCCGCGAGATCGGTAGGCAGACAGTCGATTTCTACCTCAACCTGTCGAACTACCTGAACAACTGGAAGCGTTTGGGCTTCACCGAGGACGACGTCGCCAAGCCCGGCAGCGACCGGCTAATCGACGCGCTCGTCGCCCACGGCACGCCCGACGCCATCGCCGCTCGGCTCAACGAGCACCTGGAGTCCGGCGCCGATCATGTCGCGATCCAGGTGCTCGGCGGATGGGACGTGTTGATCCCCACGCTGACCGAATTGGCCGGGCCGCTCGGTTTGAAGGGCTGACAAACCCGCCCAAACCCGCCTCCGGGGCGCTCTTGCGTCGCGCGCCACCGCATTACTAGGATATCCAACTATCTAGTAGTGAGGGGCACGTTCATGACCACCCAGGTTCCGCATTTCATCGACGGTAAGCGCACCAATGGCCAGTCGGGCCGAACCGCCGACGTCTTCAACCCCAGCACGGGTGAGGTGCAAGCGCAGGTCGTGATGGCGTCGGCCGCCGACGTCGACGTGGCGGTCACGGGTGCGGCCGAGGCCCAGAAGTCGTGGGCGGCATGGAACCCGCAACGCCGGGCCCGCGTGCTGATGAAGTTCATCGAGCTGGTCAACCAGAATGCTGACGAGCTCGCCCAACTGCTGTCTCTCGAGCACGGCAAGACCCACGCCGACTCCCTCGGCGACATCCAGCGCGGCCTCGAGGTCATCGAGTTCAGCGTCGGCATCCCGCACCTGCTCAAGGGTGAGTTCACCGAGGGCGCGGGACCGGGTATCGACGTGTACTCGCTGCGCCAGCCGCTCGGCGTCGTCGCGGGCATCACCCCGTTCAACTTCCCGGCGATGATCCCGCTGTGGAAAGCCGGCCCCGCGCTGGCGTGCGGCAACGCGTTCATCCTCAAGCCGTCCGAGCGGGACCCGTCGGTGCCGGTCCGGCTGGCCGAACTGTTCCTCGAGGCGGGCCTGCCCCCCGGCGTCTTCCAGGTTGTGCACGGTGACAAGGAAGCCGTCGACGCCATCCTCGAACACCCGGCGATCCAGGCCGTCGGCTTCGTCGGCAGCTCCGATATCGCGCAGTACATTTACGCGGGCGCGACGGCCAACGGTAAGCGCGCGCAGTGCTTCGGCGGCGCGAAGAACCACATGATCGTGATGCCCGATGCCGACCTCGACCAGGCCGTCGACGCGCTGATCGGCGCCGGCTACGGCAGTGCGGGCGAGCGCTGCATGGCGATCAGCGTCGCGGTTCCTGTTGGCGATGAGACCGCAGATCGCTTGCGCGCCCGGCTCGTCGAGCGGATCAACAACCTGCGGGTGGGCCACAGCCTGGACCCGAAGGCCGATTACGGGCCGCTGGTGACCGAGGCGGCGCTGCAGCGGGTGCGCGGCTACATCGACGCCGGCGTCGAGGCGGGCGCCGAGATCGTCGTCGATGGCCGCGAACGCGCCAGCGACGAACTGCAATTCGGCGACGACAGCCTGGAAAACGGCTGGTTCATCGGCCCCACCCTGTTCGACCACGTCACCACCGACATGTCGATCTACACCGACGAGATCTTCGGGCCGGTGCTGTGCATTGTGCGCGCGAAGGACTACGAGGAGGCGCTGGCGCTGCCCTCGGAGCACGAGTACGGCAACGGCGTGGCGATCTTCACCCGCGACGGCGACGCGGCCCGCGACTTCGTGTCACGCGTGCAGGTCGGCATGGTGGGCGTCAACGTGCCGATCCCGGTTCCGGTGGCCTACCATACCTTCGGCGGTTGGAAGCGGTCCGGTTTCGGGGACCTCAACCAGCACGGTCCACATTCGATCCTGTTCTACACCAAGACGAAGACCGTCACGCAGCGGTGGCCGTCGGGCATCAAGGACGGCGCCGAGTTCGTCCTGCCGACCATGAAGTAGCGCACGAGAACACAGGCAGCATGGACTATTTCGGGCTCGACGACGACGAGCGCGTGATCGCCGAGACGGCGGCCGCGTTCGCCGAGAAGCGGCTCGCGCCGTTCGCGTTGGAGTGGGACCGCACGCACCACTTCCCCACCGACGTGCTGCGCGAGGCCGCCGAGCTCGGAATGGCGGCGGTGTACTGCAACGAGGACGTCGGTGGCAGCGGTTTGCGCAGGCTCGACGGCGTGCGGATCTTCGAACAGCTCGCCACGGCGGATCCGACGGTGGCGGCGTTCCTGTCCATCCACAACATGTGCACGTGGATGGTCGACACCTACGGCACGCCCGAACAACGCAAGAGCTGGGTGCCGCGGCTGGCGTCGATGGAGTCGATCGCCAGCTACTGCCTGACCGAGCCCGGTGCGGGGTCCGATGCGAGTGCGTTGCGCACCAGGGCCGTTCGGGACGGTGACCACTACGCCCTCGACGGGGTGAAGCAGTTCATCTCCGGCGCCGGGTCCTCGGACGTGTACGTGGTGATGGCGCGCACCGGCGGGGAGGGCCCGCGGGGTATCTCGACCTTCCTCGTCGAGAAGGACGCTGCTGGACTGACTTTCGGGGCCGATGAAGAGAAGATGGGCTGGCACGCCCAGCCGACAGCCCAGGTGATCTTCGAAGGCGTCCGCGTTCCCGCCGATGCGATGTTGGGCGGTGCCGACGGCGAGGGCACCGGCTTCGGGATCGCGATGAACGGGCTCAACGGCGGCCGGATCAACATCGCGGCGTGCTCGCTCGGCGGTGCACAGGCCGCCTACGACAAGGCCGCCGCCTATGTCCGAGACCGCGAAGCGTTCGGCGGCCCACTTCTCGACGAGCCCACCATCCGGTTCACCCTGGCCGAGATGTCCACCGCGCTCGAGACCTCGCGAAACCTGTTGTGGCGCGCGGCGACCGCGCTGGACGAGAACCACCCCGACAAGGTCGAGCTGTGCGCGATGGCCAAGCTCTACGTCACCGATGCCTGCTACACGGTCGCCGACCAGGCACTGCAGTTGCACGGTGGCTACGGCTACCTCAACGAGTACGGGTTGGAGAAGATCGTCCGGGACCTGCGGGTACACCGGATCCTCGAGGGAACCAACGAAATCATGCGGGTGGTCATCGGGCGGTCGCAGGCCGCCAAGGTGCGGGCGTCCGCTTAGGAGAGGTCATCGATGACGACGATCGCGTTCTTGGGGCTGGGCAACATGGGCGGGCCGATGGCGGCGAACCTGGTTGCCGCCGGCCAGACGGTCCGCGGGTTCGACCCCCAGCCGACGCTGAAATCGGCCGCGGCCGACAAGGGCGTGTCGGTTTTCGACAGCGGCGCTGAGGCGGTCAGCGAGGCCGAGGTCGTGATCACCTCGCTGCCCAACGGCGACATCGTGAAAGCGTGCTACGCCGAGGTGCTCCCCGCGGCCAAGGACAACGCGCTGTTCATCGACACCTCCACAATCTCTGTCGACGACGCGCGCAGCATTCATCAGCAGGCCCTCGAGCGTGGCTTGGCGCAACTCGACGCCCCGGTGTCGGGCGGGGTGAAGGGTGCCACTGCGGGCACGCTGGCGTTCATGGTCGGCGGTGAGGACGAAGCGGTGGAACGCGCCCGGCCTGTGCTCGAACCGTTGGCGGGCAAGATCATTCACTGCGGCGCCTCCGGTACCGGCCAGGCCGCCAAACTGTGCAACAACATGGTGCTCGCGGTGCAGCAGATCGCGATCGGCGAGGCGTTTGTGCTCGCCGAGAAGCTGGGCCTGCCGGCGCAGTCGCTGTTCGACGTGATCACCGGGGCCACCGGCAACTGCTGGTCGGTGCACACCAATTGTCCTGTCCCGGGACCGGTTCCGACGTCGCCGGCCAACAACGACTTCAAACCCGGTTTCGCGACCGCGTTGATGAACAAGGATCTCGGCCTGGCCATGGCCGCGGTCGAGTCGACCGGTTCGAACGCCCCGCTGGGCAGCCACGCCGCGGAGATCTACAAGAAGTTCGCCGCCGACCATGCCGACAAGGACTTCAGCGCGGTGATCGAGGCGCTGCGGGGCAACTGACCCGGCGTCACCGAGCGTCGGCGTCGACCCAGGCGCGCTCGCCGTATGTGTCCAGGTGGGCGACCTGTCCGACCGGCTTGCGCGTCGTCGGTCCGTACCGGCCACGCGGCCAGCCCAGGGGCACGACGCAGATGGGTGTCACGGTCAGCGGCAGGCCCAGGGTTCGCCGGGCCGATGTCACGCTCCACAGCGGCAGGGTGATCAGCGACGCACCGAGCCCCATCGCCCGCGCAGCCAGGAGCAGGTTCTGCACGCTGGGGTAGATCGACCCGAAGAACGACGACTCGCCGACGAACGGCGACGGCATGTAGGGCAGCCGTGAACCGCCGCGCAGGCACGGTACGACGAGGACCGGGATCTCACTGAAATGGTCGACTTGCCACTGCACGGCCCGCAGGATCTTTTGCATCGATTCGTCGCCGGCGGCCAGACGCCGGCCTATCCCGCCGTACAGCGACCAGGCCTGCCGATAACGCTTACCGAGCTGGTCCTTGACGGCCTGGTCCTTCACCACGATGAACTCCCAGTTCTGCCCGTTCGACCCGGTGGGAGCCCGCAGCGCCAGCTCGATGCACTTCAGCACGATGGCGTCGTCGACGGGGTCGGGTAGGACACGGCGGACGGCACGCTGGGTCATAATCGCCTCGACCAGCGGCATGTCGAGGCGGGCGAGCGCTTCTTCGGCGGTGGGGATGTCGGTCATGAGTCGACGCTACCGCCGGCAGGCGCGCGGACACGCCCGGTTCGAGTTCGGTCAGCCGCTACGCGGCCGTCTGCTTACGGCTACGCGACCAGTTGGCGTGCAGGCGCTGGCAATCGGCGAGGCGCAGCGGGCTGGCGCCACCGTAGTCGGGCCGCACCGCCACCGCGGCCGGGATGTCGGGGGTGCCCTCCCCCGTGATCACCAGCGTCGGCATCCCGGCGGCGTTGGCCGCCCGCAGCCCCGAGGCCGAGCCGGTGACGGCGAACGCGTCGTCGGCGGACAGCCCGAGCTCCCACAACGCGTGCCGGTGTGCCTCCGGATCGGGCATCGGCTTGACGACGTCCTCGGCGGAGACCACGACATCGACAAGACCCTCGCCGACGAGTTGGCGCACCAGCGGCTCGGCCCAGCCCCGCTGACCGTTCACCACGACGGCCACCTGCACGCCGGCGCCGACGGCGTCCATCACGAAGTCGACCAACCCGGCGCGCGGAGACAGGTCGCGCTCGAGGATCAACTCGTCGAACAGCATGGTCTTGGTGGTGTAGATCTCGTCTGCCAGCAGCTTGGTGAGCACGTCGGCCTCGGTGGCCACGCACCGCTTGCGAAGCTCGGCGGCGACCCTCTGGCGCTCGTCGGTGAGCGCGAGCAGCTGTCGATAACGCGGCACCGACCACTGGAAATCCAGGCCGTGCGTCGCGAAGGCGGCGTTGTAGGCGACCCGGTGGCCGTCACATTCGATGTCGGTCAGCGCGTCGAGGTCGAACACCAGACCGCGCACGGCACAGCCGGAACCCGGCCCGGCACCAGGAGGAGAACAGTCCCACCAGAATCGGCCCGCGCGCCACGTCGTCTCCTGCGTTGTCGGCATATGTAGAGCGTGGCCCCCATCACACGCGACGTCCTCCCCCAATCGGGGGATCGACGGTGCCGCTTCGGCCCGCCGCACCCCGCCGACATGCTTCACCTGGGAAATGGCACCTCTAAGGTAGGTGCATGCCGAGCAGCCCACCGGTACGTCTTGTGCTGGTCGACGACCACGAAATGGTCATCGAGGGCCTCAAGGCCATGCTCGCGGCGTTCGCCGACCGGGTGCAGGTTGTCGGGCAGGCCGTCGGCGCCGAACGCGCGGCCGCGGTCATCGACGATCTCGATCCCGACATCGTGCTGTGCGATGTGCGGATGCAGGGTGCCAGCGGCCTGGACCTGTGCGCCGAACTGCGCGAACGCAACGCCGACCGCAAGATCGTCATGCTGTCGGTCTACGACGACGAGCAGTACCTGTTCCAGGCCCTTCGCGTCGGGGCGTCCGGATATCTGCTCAAGAGCATCAGCAGCGACGAACTGGTACGGCAGTTGGAGTTCGTCCACCGCGGCGAGACCGCGATCGACCCGGGCATGGCGGCCAGGGCCGTCGACACCGCAGCGCGGCTTCAGCGCGACGAGTTCTGGCCGGGCGCGCGCCAGGGGTTGACCCAGCGTGAGAGTGAGATCCTCTCGCTCGTCGTCAACGGGCTGTCCAACCGGGCGATCGCGGCCAAGCTGGTGATCGGGGACGAGACGGTCAAGACCCACCTCAGCTCGATTTACCGCAAGCTCGGTGTCAGCGACCGCACCGGCGCCGTCGCGACGGCCCTGCGCGAGGGAATCTTCAAGTGACGACGGAATCGGGTCCGTCGGACGCGGTGCGGGAGCTGAGCCAGTACGCGCTGGCCGCCGACCGCGAGCTGGCACTGCTGCGCGAACTGATCCAGGCCGCGTCCAAGGGTCCGGGTGTCGAACCGCTGGCCGCCGCGGCCGCGCGGATGATCACTGCGGCCACCGCCAGCGACGTGTGCTTCGTGCACGTCCTCGACGACAGCGACCGGTCACTCACGCTGGCCGGTGCCACACCGCCGTTCGACGCCGAGATAGGAAAGATCAGACTGCCTCTGGGCCAGGGCATCTCGGGTTGGGTCGCCAGCCACCGAGAGCCGGTGGTGATCACGCAGGACAAGGAGTCCGATCCGCGCTACATGCCGTTTCAGTCGCTGCGGGGCCGCGATTTCACGTCGATGGTGTCGGTGCCGATGGAGACCGACCCGGGCGGCCTTGTCGGCGTGCTGAACGTGCACACCGTGGAGCGCCGCGATTTCACCGAGCGCGACGTCGAGTTGCTCGTGGTGATCGGCAGGCTCATCGCAGGGGCCATGCACCAGGCCCGGCTGCACCGGCAGCTGGTGGCCCGCGAACGGGCCCACGAGAATTTCGTCGAGCAGGTGATCGAGGCTCAGGAGCTCGAACGGCGAAGGCTTGCAGGCGATATCCACGACGGTATCTCGCAGCGGCTGGTCACCTTGTCCTATCGGTTGGACGCCGCGACCCGATCCGACGAACCCGCGATCGTCGCCGAACAGCTCGGCAAGGCACGCGAGTTGGTCGACCTGACGCTGCAGGAGGCCCGCGCGGCGATCAGCGGGTTGCGCCCGCCGGTTCTCGACGACCTCGGACTGGCCGGCGGACTGGCCAGCCTCGCCCGATCGATACCGCAGATCGGCATCGAGGTGGATCTGGCGGAGCGCCGCCTCCCCGACCACATCGAGCTCGCGCTGTACCGCATCGCACAGGAGTGCCTGCAGAACGTCGTCAAACACGCCAAGGCCGCGTCGGCCCGGCTGACGTTCGCCGTCGACCCCGGCGACAGCGGTGATGTCGCACGTCTCGAAATCGTCGACGACGGAGTGGGTTTCGATACCTTCGAACATCCGCTGGGCGGCGACGACATGGGCGGCTACGGCCTGCTGTCGATGGCCGAGCGCGCCGAGATCGTCGGCGGTCGGCTCAACATCCGGTCCCGTCCGGGAGCGGGGACGGCGGTGACGGCGACGATTCCGCTGCCGACCGTGCTGGAGTAGGCCCGCATCACTCGAGGGTGCAGGCCTTCGCCAGGTGCTCCTCGATGCCGGCGATCACGTCTTCGGACGCTTCACGAAATGCCGCAAGGCGCTTCGGGCCGAGCACGTCGATGAACAGTTCGCGCACCCGTTCCGCGTTGGCCGGTGCGGACGCCTTGATCGCCGCGCGGCCGGTGTCGGTCAGCACGATGTCGGGGTAGCGACCGGTCGACTCCTCCCTGCGGATCAGGCCGCGCTTCTGCATCCGGGTCAGGTGGTGTGACAGCCGGGTCTTCTCCCAGTGGGTGGCTTTGCCGAGCTCGTACGCGCGCATCCGCCCCTTGGGTGCCTCCGACAGGTTGACCAAAATCTCGAAGTCGGAATCCGAGAGCCCGAACTCGCGCTGCAGATGCATCACCAGGTGACGCTCGAGCTTGTGCTGCATCGTCACGAATGCGCGCCAGGCGCCCAGTTCTTCCTCGGTCAGCCGCCCTCTACCAGCCATGGCGACGATCCTACCGGACCGAGTTGACATATCAACCCGACCGACTACCCTGGATTGGGTTGACGTATCAACCTAGAAGGAGATGACCATGGCTCAGCATGTGATCACCGTTGTGGGAGCGACCGGCAAACAGGGCGGCGGACTGGCCCGAGCGATCCTCGCCGATCCGAGCGGGAAGTTCTCGGTCCGTGCAGTGACGCGCAACCCGCAGTCCACGCAGGCAAAGCGGCTTGCCGCAGCGGGCGCTGAAGTCGTCGAGGCCGACCTGTATGACCTCACGGGCATGCAGCGCGCCTTCGACGGAGCCGAGGCGGCGTTCGTCGTCACCAATTACTGGGCGGAGCGGACGGCAGAAGAGGAAGCGGTCCGCACCAGGGCGGAATCGGAGCTGTACCAAGCCGAAACCGCGGCGCGCGCGGCGAAGTCAGCGGACGTGGCGCACGTCATCTGGTCGACCTTGGAGGACACCCGGGACCACTTCGGCGACGACGCACGGGTGCCGACGGTCGAGGGACGATACAAGGTGCCGCACTTCGACGCGAAGGCAGAGGCCGACGCCCTCTTCGCCGAACGCCGCGTGCCCACGACGTTTCTCCGGACAGCCGGGTTCTACGAGGGGTTCCTCTCCGACCTGCAACCGGTCCGCGATCCCGACGGGCACCTGGTGCTCACGCTGCCGATGGCGGACCGGCCGATGGCGGCGATCGCCGTCGGTGACATCGGCCGAACCGCACTCGGCATCTTCAAGCGAGGTCCGGAGTTCATCGGCCAGACCGTGAGCATCGCCGGTGACCACTTGACCGGCGAGGAGTTCGCCGCCGAACTCTCGAGGCTGCACGGCGAACCGGTGGCTTATCGACCGCAGTCCTGGGATGAGCTGCGCGCCATGGACTTCCCCGGCGCTATCGAGATGGGCAACATGTTCCAGTTCTACGCCGAGGACTCCGAACGGTTCACCGCTGCGCGCGATCTGGCGTTCGTGCGGACGCTGAACCCCGAGCTGTTGTCCTTCCGCGACTGGGTGACGCGGCAGAACGCGGCATGACCAGCACCGACCGGACCTAGAAGTCCCCGGAGTTGCGGCGCAGCGTCTGGATCGAATCGGCCAGGGCCCGCGACTCGGCGCTCGACATTCCGATGTCGGCGAAGACCTCGTTGTTCAACGTCACCGTGGCGTCCTCGACCGTCGAGCGGCCGAGGTCGGTGATCTGAACCAGCGTGGTGCGCCCGTCGGTCGGATGGGGAATCCGCTCGACGAGACCGTCGCCCTCCAGTCGCCGAATCGCGTGCGTGACGCTGGTGACGTGCACCTGCAGCCGATCGGAGGCCTTGGTGATCGGCAGCGCGCCGTTGCGGGTGAACGCCAACAGCCTCAGCAACTCGAACCGCGAAAAGCTCAGATCGTAGGGTCGAAGTGCGCTTTCGACGCGCGCCAGCAGGATCTGGTGGGCCCGCATCACCGATGTCACGGCGACCATGCCGTCGGCGACCTCGCCCCACCCGCAACGCTCCCAGTTGGCCCGCGCGAGCGCGATCGGGTCATGGTCATCCTGCCGCGACGGTTGGGGGGCCACGCCTCTTCATACCGCATCGATCGGCGCGGTCAGCAGATTTCAGCGCATGGCCTGGGCGACCGCGGCCACCACGGCGCGGGTGGATCTGCGGTCTCCCACGGTGATGCGCACGCCACCGTCGGCGTACTGCCGGACACGCACTCCGTTCGTCTCGAAGACCTGCCCCCAGCCACGGCCACAGTCCGGCACGTAGACGAAGTTGGCGTTGCTCTCGGTGCTGTACACCCCCATGGACCGCAGCCGCATGCGCAGGTGTCGACGCTCGCTGGTGATCATCCGGATGCGTTGACACAGCTCGGCTTCCGCGTCAAACGACGCCGCGACCGCAACGAGTGCGGTGATCGCGACACCAAAAGGCAGTTGCATGCTCCACAGCCTGCGGGCCAGCTGTGGGGCGCAGAAGCCGTACCCGATCCGGAGTCCGGCCAACCCGTAGGCCTTCGAAAACGTCCGCAGCACCACCACATTGGGGTGCCGCGCGACCAATCCGACGGCGTCCATGCGGCACTCCGGCGCCAGGAACTCCGCGTATGCCTCGTCGAGAAGGACCACCGTCTCCGGCGACAGGCGCCGAAGGAACCGCTCGAGTTCGGCGCCGTGCTCGACTGTGCCGGTCGGGTTGTGCGGACGGCACACCACCACGACCCTGGCACCGGTCGCGGCCCACACCATCGCGTCGAGATCGTGGTGACCGTGCGCGTCCAGCGCAACGGGGACCGATTCCAGCCGCGCCATCTGCGCGAAGATCGGATATCCGTCGAACGTCGGCGTGGCCATGACGATTCGATCGCCGGGATCCGTCACCGCATGCAACACCTGCATGATCACACCGGTGGCGCCGGCCCCGACCACGACCTGCTCGTCGCACAGGCCCGTGTGTCCGGCGATCAGCGAGCGCAGCCGCTCTGGCAGGTACTCCGGATACCGGTTGGCTGCCTCGATCGAGGCGCTCAGCGCCGACCGCACGGACGGCAGTGGCGGGAAGGGATTCTCGTTGAGCGACAGCGCCATCGGGTCCAATGAGGTGGGTAGCGCGCCGAGCGCCTCCGCTCCCCTGTGCATCGGTTCGGACATCAGCCGCGGCCGCCCCACCGCACTGCGGCCGCCCCGGCGAAATCACCGGCGTGGGCGAACGCCGCCATCAACACGACCTCCCCCGGTTTTAGTCTTCCGCTGTCGATCGCACGATCGAGGTTGACCGGAATGCCCGCGGCGAACAGGTTGCCGCACTGGTCGAAGGTGTCGATGTGACGCTCGGGCGGGAGTTCGAGCGCTTCTCGCCAGTTGCGCAAGAACACCCGGTTCGGCTGGTTGGTGACGAGCAGACTTAGATCGGGGGGCTTGATCCCGATGCGGTCGCATACCGCGTACGACACCTCGGGAACCTGCCGGTTGCCTCGCGCCAGCACCTTGGTGATCTTGCTTTCGGTGAAACCGATGTAGCCCTCCCCCGGACCCGGCTGCCACCACTTGCGCGGCGGGTCGGACGCGATCGTCATATCGCCGGCGAACTCGCCGTAGGTACGACATTCGACGTCGAGGATCGGTGACTGCTCCGACACCGCCACCAGGCCGACGGCCGCGCCGTCGCCCGGCACCGATGCCTGCGCCTTGCGCCGCACCTGCGGTTGGTCGAAGACCTGACCGGCGGCGTTCTGCGCGACGGCGACCAGCGCCGTGCGTCCCGCGCCGGAGGACAGCAGCTGCCGCGCCACCTGCAGCCCGAACACGAACGCCGCGCAGCCGCCGTTGTGCAGATCGAGCACCCATGTCGGCTTCATACCGAGTCGGTGCGCCATGGCGCCGCCGCCACCGTAGAACGGGACGTCGGGCATCTGCGTGTGGGTGATCAGGACGTCGGCGCCGGCGACGGCGTCCTGGCCGTGACGCTCGATCAGGCCGGCGGCCGCCCGCTCGACCATGTCGACGGCGGTCTCGTCGGGCGCGACGTGGTGGCGGAATCTGGGGGCGCGGAACATCATGCTGTCCCGCAGATCGTCGGATTCGGCGAACTGCGCATAGTATTCGGCGCCGATCGGCTCACCGGGCAGGTACGTCGATACGTCCAGAAGGCTGACGGTCATACCGAACTCACCTCATCCAATCGGGCGTCACAGGAAGGCCGTTGCGGTGCCGGTACTCGGCGATCGCCTTGAGATTGCGCAGCTCGAGCAGGTGGCCGGGACCGAACATGTCCCAGAAGTCGCCCACCCATACGGGTCGCTCGGGCGGGGCCGACTCCGGATACGGGTTGCGGTCGTAGAACGGGTGATGACAGTTGGTCCACAGCACCACCGAACCGGGTTTGTCGAACACGACCTGCGCATCGACGACGCGCATCAGGTAGATCATCCACAGGTGCCTGCCCTGATCCCACGCGCAGTGGTAATCCACCGTCATGGCCGCATCGTTGGCGACCGTGCGGGTGAAGATCTGCGTCTGCGAGCCCAGCCGGTCGTAGGCCACCCACAGCCCTGGTTCCTCGGTGGGGGTGAAACCGCGCAGGCTGTAGGTCCATTCCTCCAGACACCTTGTGTCGGAGAGGTATTCGAACAACGCGCCGGGTGGACAGTCGACGTACTCGTTGACGGTGCAGTACTCGCCGTAGACGGAGTCGTGCGGATAGACCGACCGCATCATCTCCATGATGATCGGGGTGGCCTTCTCACGCGGTGACGTCTCGACGCGGATGAGGCCGTCGAGCGGCTCGCCAGTGCCGCGATGGGTGGTGATGTCGTCAAGGGCGGGCAGGGACATGGTTGCGGATCTCCTCTGCGGCGGGTGGTTTGACGTTGACTCGGTCGAGGAACGCCGCGAACGGCGGGATCTCGTCGGCGCAACATTCGATGCTGATGACGGCGGGGCCGTCGGTCTCGAGCGCGGCTGTGAGTGCGGCGGGCAGCGATGCGACGTCCTCGATGTCGGCGGCGGGCAGTCCCGGGAACATCGCGCCAAGGCCGGCCCCCAACCGGCTCGGCCCGAACCGGTTGTAGCTGTAGCGATCGCCGTAGAACAGCTGCTCGCGGGTGAGGCACATCGCGTGCGCGTGGTTGTCGAACAGCAGGAACGTGACCGGCAGCCCGTACTCGCGCGCGGTGTGAATCTCCATGCCGTGCATGAGGAAACTACCGTCGCCCGCTATCACCAGCGTCCGCCTGCCCCGTCCGAAGGCCATTCCGATTCCCGCGCCGAAGCTGTATCCCATGCCCCCCATGCCGAGCGCGACGACGAACCGGCCGTCGCGCCGCACCGGCAGGTGATGAATCGCCGCCGCCCCGATATTGCCCGCATCGACCACGATGTCCACCCCGTCGGGCAGCGTCGCGTCGAGCGCGACCATCGCGTCGCGATACCGGATGCCGGTTCCGTGATGGGGCGGCGGCTGCAACTCGTCCCGCTTCACCGCGTCGGGCACCCGCAGGCGCGCAGGCCGGCCCGCACCTGACAGCGCGTCGGTGAGCGCCGCCAGCGAGGTGCGCAGATCGTCGGTGTGCGCGTGGGTGCACGCGAGATACGGTGGGGCGGAGCCGATCGAGAACACGGGAACCGCGGCCAGGGCGTTCTCGAGGCCGGCCCGCGCCGTCAGCGTCATCCTGGTGCCCACCAGGAGGCACACCCCACTGTCGGCCACGGCCGAGGCGATGGTCGGATGACCCATCACCCCGGTCACGCCCAGCGCCGACGACGATCCCATCCCCGGTGTGCCCGCGGCGTCCTTTGCGTCGGGCACGGTGGCCACCCGGGCGCGCAGCAGCGCTCGCAGCGCCTCGAGTTCGGCACGCGCGTCGTCGCGGGCAACCTGTTCTCCCGCGATGATCGTGACGGGGCCCTCGGCTCTCCGAAGCGCACGTGCGACCGCATGCGGGGCAGCCGGTGCCACACCGGCGCGCCCACCGACCACCGCGCCGCCGTTGACCGGCACCTCGGCTTGCTGGATGTCCTTGGGTAGCAACAGCACCGACGGCCCTCGCCGGGCCGCCGCGGCCTCGATCGCTGCGGGAAGTGCGGTCACGATGTCCGCGGGCGTGAGTATCCGCCGACAGTGCACCGACACCGCCGAGAACAGCGCGTGCGCATCGAGTGCCCCGTTGCGGCCGCTGGTGTCCTGGAACGCGCCTCGACCGTCGAGTGCGCTCGGCGGTTGTCCGATCAACGCCAGCACCGGCACTCGGCTGGCCAACGCTTCCCCCAGTGCGGGAACGGTGTTCAAGCAGCCGCCACCCGACGTTGCCGCCACCACGCCGATTCCGCAGCCGCCGCGGCTGTATCCGTCGGCCATGGTGGCAGCGGAGAACTCGTGCTTGGCGAGTACGGCGTCGATGTCGGAACGGAAATACGCCGCGTCGTACAGATCTTCGATGTTGGCACCGTCGACACCGAAGATGAACCGCACGCCGATCGCCGCAAGGTACTCGACGATGTGGTCGACGACTCGGTGGCCCATCTCTCACCTGCTTTCGGACTTCAGCGAGTTACACGGTGCGCGGGCACGTGGAGTTCATCGGTTCAGAACATTCACAGCGAACGCTCGAGAAGCACTTCACCGGAGTCGGGTGAAACCAGTTGCACGGCAGCGATTTCGTCCATCTGCATCGGCGTGGTGGCGCTCGGCAGTGCGGTAGCGCCCGACAGCCCCAGCCACGTCGCCACTTGGTTGCGGCTGCCGTCGTGTCCCACCACAACCATCCCCAGGTTCTGGGGCGGCGCATCGCGTTGGCCCCAGTCGCCGTAGGTGCATGCCATGTCGATTCGAGTGCCCCAGCCGTACCCCGTCATCGAGATGGTCGCGTTGATCGGCGTCTCGGAAACCTTGGCCATCTCCAGTTGCTGACCCGACGCCTGCGGCGGTGTAGCGGTCTGCAACCCGAACGCCTCCGGACGGACCGCGATCGCGATGCCGAGCGCCAGCACCGCGGCGGCCAGACCGATGGCGGCCGAGGTCATCCACCGCGACCGCCTGCGTCGCGCGCGCACCCTGTCCAACAGCCCGCTCAACAGTTCCGGCGGGGGTTCTGGGTGCGCGGGTGCGTGGCCGTCGAACTCGGCGGGTTCGACCGTGCTCAGCAGAGTGGAGATGTCGCGCAGTTCGGCGACCGCCGCCGTGCAGCGCTCACAGGTCGCAAGATGTGCCTCGTACTCGCGGCGGTCCTGTTCGGTCAGCGAGCCCAGGACGTAGGCGGCGTCCCACGTGGCGTACCGATCGTCGTCCGCCCGGCCGAGGACGGGTTCAAATGCCGTCACCGTGTCACCCCCATCTCTTCCAACTTGAGCTTGAGCGCTCGTACCCCGTAGTGCAGCCGTGACTTCACGGTGCCCTCGGCGATGTGGAGGTCGGCTGCGATCTGCGCCGTTGTCCAGCCCTGGTAGTACGCGCGGCTGATGACCGCGCGATGCTCATCAGACAGCGCACCGATGGCTTCGCCGAGCATCATTCGGTTCAACGCAGCCTCCACCTCGTCGGGCCCGGCCCGGTCCGCGGTCGTCTCCATGTCGGCGGTGCCGGATTCGCTACGGAAGCGGGCACTGCGCGTCTCGTCGATGATGAGGTTGCGGGCCACGGTGAACAACCACGGCCGCGCCGACCTCGAGGAGTCGGCCGTCACCTCGGGGTGTCGCCACGCCCGCAGTAGCGTCTCCTGCACCACATCCTCCGCCCGGGCCGTATCGCCGGTCAGCCGGACCGCATAGCGCCAGATCGCGGCGGCGTGCTCGGCATAGAGCACCCGCATGACGGTCGCGTCCGGGTCGTCCAAAATCACCCTCCGCCCTAGACACGAGGTTGGCGGTCATCCGGTTCAGTATCGGCGCTGCATCCTCACAGCGGGACGGAGTTGCGCCGGGCGCCTGCCTGGCTGTCGGCGAACCGCTCATGCAGGGTGCGCAGCACCGCCGCACACGCCGCCCGCTCGGCCGGGTCGATGTGGTCGAGCACCCGGGCCAGATCGCGGCGCCGACGAGCGGTGACCTGCCGCACCAGTTTGCGGCCCGAAGCGGTCAACTCCAGGGTGACGACGCTGCGGTTCGACGGATCCGAGCCGCGCACCAGGTGGCCAGAGGCATGCAGTCGGTCGGCCAGACGCGTCACCGTGGATCCGACCACTCCGAGCGCCTTGGCGCATTCAGTCGACGTCGATCGCCCGCGCTGTTGCAACACCGCGAGCAACCGGAACTGCGGCAGCGAGACGTCTACCTCTTCGACACTGCGCAGCGCCAGGCCCACCAAATCCCTGGCCGCCACCTCGAACGCCGTCAGCTCTTCTTTTGGTGTCTTGGTCACGTCGGTATTCCGGGCGGGTGCATGCCGAAATTGTCGCACGCGGGCGCACCCAATCAGCACTGCCGACCTCCTAGGTATTGCTTTTTGCAAGACTTGCGTAATGCAAGGGATTGAGGCAGACTAGAAACTTGACTGGTTCAAGTATTCGGAGGGGCCGCATGTCCGTGAGTCGTTGGCACGACGATCTGCGCGCCGCGGGGCTGCGAATCACCAAACCCCGACTCGCGGTGCTCGCCGAGGTCCAGAAGCATCCGCACGCCGACGTCGAAGAGATCGCCGCCGGAGCGCGTCGGCGCATCGGATCGCTGTCGACACAAGCGGTTTACGACGTGCTCTACGCCCTCACCGGCGCGGGCTTGTTACGCCGCGTCGAACCGGCCGGCTCACGCGCCCGCTTCGAACTGCAGACCGGCGACAACCATCACCACGTGGTCTGTCGATCGTGCGGCGCCATCGACGACGTCGAGTGCGCCACCGGGCGGGCCCCGTGCCTACATGCCGACGGTGCAACCGAATACGCGATCGACGAGGCCGAAGTGACTTTCTGGGGCCTATGCCCCGACTGCAATGGCAGCACACAACCCATTTGAATGGAGATTCTGATGACCGCTTCGAAATTCGGCTCCACCACCGGCACCGGCGCACCGGCTTTCAGCGACCGCAATAGTCTCAGCGTCGGCTCGAACGGACCACTCGTCCTGCACGACGTGCATTTCCTGGAGCAGATGGCCCACTTCAACCGTGAGCGTGTCCCCGAACGCAGCCCGCACGCCAAGGGCTCCGGCGCCTTCGGGGTGTTCACCGCCACCGAGGACGTCTCGCAATTCACCAAGGCCGCCCTGTTCCAGAAGGGCGCGAAAACCGATCTGCTGATTCGGTTTTCGACAGTGGCCGGTGAGCAGGGCAGCCCGGACACCTGGCGGGATGTGCGCGGATACTCGCTGAAGTTCTACACCTCAGAAGGCAACTACGACCTGGTCGGCAACAATACGCCGATCTTCTTCGTCCGCGACCCGATGAAGTTCCCCCATTTCATCCGCAGCCAGAAGCGGCTGCCCGACTCCGGCCTGCGGTCCTCGCAGATGCAGTGGGATTTCTGGAGTTTGAACCCCGAGTCCGCCCACCAGGTGACCTACCTGATGGGTGAGCGCGGCCTGCCACGGACCTGGCGCCACATGAACGGCTACGGCTCGCACACCTACATGTGGGTCAACGCCGCAGGCGAGAAGTTCTGGGTGAAGTACCACTTCCACACCGACCAGGGCATGGAGTTCCTCACCAACGACGAGGCCGCCGCCCTGGCCGGTGAGGACAGCGACTTCCATCGCCGGGACCTCTTCGATGCGATCAACCGGGGAGAGCACCCAAGCTGGCGGCTCTCGGTGCAGGTGATGCCGTATGCCGAGGCGGCCGATTACCGGTTCAACCCGTTCGACCTGACCAAGGTGTGGCCGCACGCGGACTACCCGCTGATTCCGGTCGGCAGCTTCACGCTCAACCGCAACCCGGAGAACTTCTTCGCCCAGATCGAACAGGCGGCGTTCTCCCCGGGTAACACGGTGCCGGGTATCGGCCTGTCGCCGGACAAGATGCTGCTCGGCCGCGCGTTCGCCTACAGCGACGCGCAGCGCAACCGGATCGGCACCAACTTCCACCAGCTGCCGGTGAACCAGCCGCGCGACGGGGTGCCGATGAACTCCTACATGTTCGACGGCCAGATGACTTACCACCACTCCGGCGCGGCACCGGTTTACGCGCCCAACAGCGGCGGACGTCCGTGGTCGGACACCACCGGCCCGGCCGAGGACGGCTGGGAGGCAGACGCCGAACTGGTGCGCTCGGCCTACGCGTTGCACGCCGAGGACGACGACTTCGGCCAGCCCGGCATGATGGTGCGCAAGGTGTGGAACGACGCGCAACGCACCGCGGCGGTCGAGACGATCGCGGGCAGCCTCGACGGGGTGACCGGCGAGGTGCTCGACCGGTCGCTGGAGTACTGGCGCAACGTCGACGACGATCTGGGCGCCCGGATCGAGAAGGCGGTCCGCGGGGACGCCGCACCCGAACCCGTGCAGGGTATGGGCGAGGGCTAACCGCCCTTAGATGATTTTCGGGCGGGCGGCCTACTGAGTGAGGATCCGCGGCCCGTCCTCGGTGACGGCCACGGTGTGCTCCCAGTGGGCCGCCCGCGATCCGTCTGCGGTCACGACGGTCCACTCGTCCTCGAGGATCACGGTCCTGGTGGTGCCCAGCGTCAGCATCGGCTCGATGGCCAGCACCGAACCGACCGCCAGATAGGGGCCGCGGCCGGGCGCGCCCTCGTTGGGCAGGAACGGGTCCATGTGCATCTGCCGTCCGATGCCGTGGCCGCCGTAACCGTCGACGATGAAGAACTTGCGGCCGTATCGGTTCTCGGCGGCGCGCGCCGCGGTCTCGATGGCGTGTGAAACGTCGGTGAGCCGGTTGCCGGGCACCATCGCGGACGCGCCTGCCTCCATGGCTTCCTTGGTGGCCTGCGACAACGCCTCGTCGACCGGGATCAGCGTCCCGACCCCGAACGTGATGGCCGAGTCGCCGTGCCAGCCGTCGACGATCGCCCCGCAGTCGATGGACACCAGGTCCCCGGGCGCCAGGGTTTCTGCCGCAGACGGAATGCCGTGCACCACACGGTCATTGACCGAGGAACAGATGCTCGCGGGATATCCGTGGTAGCCGAGGAAGGAGGGCACACCTCCGCCGTCGCGAATCACCGACTCGGCGACCTCGTCGAGCGCCATAGTGGTCACGCCGGGGGCGGCGGCCTGACGGACCGCGGCCAGCGCCGACGCCACCAAGGCTCCCGCGACGGCCATCGCGTCGAGTTCATCGGGGGTGCGCTGCGGTACGACCTTGCGTCCGCGCAGGCCCATCAGGCCCATATCCGCTACTTACCGAGCGCCTGCAGTGCGCGCGCGAAAACCTCGTCGAGGGCGCCGACCGCGTCGACTTGCTTCAGGTTGTTGCTGCTGTAGTACTCGAGCAGGGGGTAGGTCTCGTCGCGATAGACCTGCATGCGGTTGCGGATCACGCCTTCGGTGTCGTCTTCGCGGCCGCGGGACTTGAGACGCTTGAACAGCTCGTCCTCGGAGACCTTGAACTCCAGCACCGCGTCGAGCTTGGTGTCGTGGCGCTTGAGCATGTCGTCCAGCGCCTTGGCCTGCTCCACGGAGCGGGGGTAGCCGTCGAGGATGAACCCGTCGGCCGCGTCCGGCTGTTCGATGCGGTCCTCGACCAGCTTGTTCGTCAGCTCCGATGGCACCAGGTCGCCGGCGTCGAGGTATTTCTTGGCTTCCAGCCCCAGCGGGGTGCCGTCGCCGATGTTCTTGCGGAAGAGGTCGCCGGTCGAGATCTGCGGAATTCCGAGCTTCTCGGAGAGCTTCTGGGCCTGTGTTCCCTTGCCGGCGCCGGGCGGTCCGAGCAGAACGACTCTCACTTCAGGAACCCTTCGTAATTGCGCTGCATCAGCTGGCTCTCGATCTGTTTGACGGTATCCAATCCGACCCCGACGAGGATCAGTACGCCCACACCACCGAACGGCAGGTTCTGCACGGGCCCGCTGCTCCCCACGGAGAGGAACAGGTTCGGCAGCACGGCGATCAGACCCAGGTAGATCGAACCTGGAAGGGTGATCCGGCTCAGCACATAACGCAGGTAGTCCGCCGTCGGCTTGCCTGGCCGGATGCCGGGGATGAAGCCGCCGAACTTCTTCATCTCGTCGGCCCGCTCATCGGGGTTGAACGTGATGGAGACGTAGAAGTAGGTGAAGAACACGATCAGCGCGAAGTAGACGCCGATGTAGGCCAGGCTGCTGGGATCTGTCAGGTAGTTCGCGACGAACGTGTTCCACCAGTTGGTGCTGTTCGGATTCGAGCTTCCGCTCTGGATGAGCTGGGTGATGAGCTGCGGGATGTAGATCAGCGACGAGGCGAAGATCACCGGGATGACGCCTGCCTGGTTCACCTTCAACGGCAGGTACGTCGACGTGCCGCCGTACATCTTGCGGCCGACCATCCGCTTGGCGTACTGCACAGGGATTCGGCGCTGGCCCTGCTCGACGAACACCACGCCGACGATGATCGCCAGCGCACCGGCGCACACCAGCGCGAACACCAGGCCGCCGCGGCTCTCGAGGATGGTCTGACCCTCACCCGGGATCGCCGACGCGATGCTCGCGAAGATGATCAGCGACATGCCGTTGCCGATGCCGCGCTCGGTGACCAGCTCGCCCATCCACATCACCAGCGCCGCGCCCGCGGTCATCACCAGCACCATCACCACGAGGGTGAAGATGTTCAGACCCTCGTGCTGGCCCTGGATGATGTCCAGCGAGCAGCCCTGAAGCAGGCCGCCGTTGGCCGCCAGCGCCACGATGCTGGTGCTCTGGAGGATGGCCAGCGCAATGGCCAGATAGCGCGTGTACTGCGTCATCTTGGCCTGGCCGGACTGGCCTTCCTTACGCAGCTGCTCGAAACGCGGGATCACCACGGTCAGCAGCTGCACGATGATGCTCGCGGTGATGTAAGGCATCACACCGACGGCGAACACCGACAACTGCAGCAACGCGCCGCCGGAGAACAGGTTGATCAGCGAGTAGATCTGGCCGGACTCACCGCCGGTGACCTCCGCGATGCACTCCTGCACGTTCGGGTAGTTCACCCCCGGAGACGGGATCGCGGCCCCGACCCGGTAGAGGATCACGATGCCGAGGGTGAACAGGATCTTTCGCCTCAGGTCGACCGTCCGCAGTGATGAGATGAAAGCCGAAAGCACTCTTCCTCCTGCGCAGCCGGCCTGTTGATCGCGGCGTGCGGATGGGGCTGGATTCGACCAGCGTCGTGGTTAAGTCGTGTGCGGACCCCCGCCAAGCGCGCAGCCTGCAGAGTTACCCGTCAAACAGTCTACGAGAATAACAGTTAGGGCCCCGTTGGCCCGCATCCCGCTGATCGCCCCGCCTCACAGCGACTTCTCAGGACGGGAACATACCGTGGAACCGATCTCGTTATATCCACTAATCAATAGCGTCAGGAGTTTGAGATGGCACGTACGGGTCCACGTTTTGAGGGAGACACCTGGGACCTCGCCAGCAGCGTCGGTGCGACCGCGACGATGGTCGCGGCGGCGCGGGCGATCGCCAGCACGGGTGCCGACGCGCTGATCTCCGATCCGTACGCCGAACCGTTGGTGCGCGCGGTGGGCGTGGACTTCTTCACCCGCCTGGCCAGCGGTGAGCTCACGCTCGAGGACCTCGACGGTGACGCCTCGGACGGGGCCACGGTCGGAATGGCCCGGATGACCGACAACATGGCGGTGCGGACGAAGTTCTTCGACGAGTTCTTCGCAGACTCCGCCGAAAGTGGTGTACGGCAGGCGGTGATCCTGGCCTCCGGGCTCGACGCGCGCGCCTACCGGTTGGCATGGCCGGCCGGGACGACGGTCTTCGAGATCGACCAGCCCGACGTCATCGCGTTCAAGACCCGGGCAATGGCCGATCTCGGCGCCGAACCGACCGCGCTGCGCAGGGCGGTGGCGATCGACTTGCGCTTCGACTGGCCCGCGGCATTGAAGGACGCGGGTTTCGACCCGGCCCTGCCGACCGCATGGAGCGCCGAGGGCCTGCTCGGATACCTGCCGCCGGAGGCACAGGACAAGCTGCTCGACACGATCACCGAGTTGAGCGCTCCCGGTAGCCGGGTCGCGGTCGAGAGCGGCCCCTCCAGCAGCGACCCCGCCGATCGCGAGAAGGTACTGGCCCGGATGCAGGAATCAGCGGAGCGGTGGCGCGAACACGGCTTCGAACTCGACTTCTCCGAACTCGTCTACATCGGCGAGCGCAACGAGGCCGGCGCCTACCTCGAGGAGCGGGGCTGGCGCCTGACCCGTCGCACGGTCGGCGAACTGCTGGCCGAGAACGGTCTGCCCCCGCTGCCCGAGGACGACGACGTCGCCAGATTCGGTGAGATGCAGTACCTCAGCGGCATACTCGAGAAATGAGCCGAACGGATTCGGACAGCTGGGACCCTGCATCGAGCGTGGGGACCACGGCCACGATGGTCGCCGCTGCCCGCGCGATCGCCAGCCGCGAAGATGACCCGCTCTTCGACGATCCGTACGCCGCGCCGCTGGTGCGCGCGGTCGGCATCGACTTCTTCACGTGCCTGGTCGACGGGGGCATCGAAGACAACGACATCGACGGTGCCGGTGCCGACTTCATGGCCAGGATGATCGCAGTGCGCACCCGGTTCTTCGACGACTTCTTTCTCACCTCCGCCGGAGGTGGCATCCGGCAGGCGGTGATCCTGGCGTCGGGTCTGGACTCGCGGTCCTACCGGCTGCCGTGGCCCGACGGGACCGTCGTCTATGAGATCGACCAGCCGCAGGTGATCGGGTTCAAGACCGCCACGATGTCCTCGCTGGGGGCCTCCCCTTCTGCCCAGTTGCGCCCTGTCGGTATCGACCTGCGCGACGATTGGCCGAAAGCGTTGCACGACAGCGGTTTCGACCCGGCACAACCGACAGCGTGGAGCGCGGAAGGACTGCTCGTCTACTTGCCACCCGAAGCGCAGGACAAGCTGTTCGACGACATGGGCACGCTCAGCGCACCGGGCAGCAGGCTCGCCACCGAATACCATCCCGACGCCGCGGCGACAATCGGCGAACGCAGTAAAGCGATCAGCAAGCAGTGGGGTGAGAACGGCGTCCACCTCGACATCTCGCACCTCTTCTACGAGGGCGAGCGCAGCCACGTCGTCGATTATCTGACCGAGCACGGGTGGCAGGTGTGCACCAAAAGCCGTCCCGAGGTGTTCGCTGAATACGGCCGAGATTTTCCCGACACGGAACTGCTTGCCCCGATGCGTGATTCGCTCGCGATCATCGCAACCCGCAACTGAGGAGCACAAATGGCCCGTACCGACAACGACACCTGGGATCTGGCATCCAGCGTCGGCTCGACCGCGACCATGGTCGCCGCACAACGCGTACTGAGCCACCGCGAGGGCCTGATTGACGACCCGTACGCCGAACCTCTGGTGCGCGCGGTCGGGCTCGACTTCTTCATCCGAGCGCTCGACGGCGAGATATCGCTGGACGACATCGACCCGCGCTTCAACACCCGTCGCGCCGCCGAGGGAATGGCTGTGCGCACCCGCCATTTCGACCGGCTGTTCGCCGATGCCGCGGCCCGTGATGTCCGCCAGGCGGTGATCTTGGCCGCTGGGCTCGACGCCCGCGCCTACCGCCTGCCGTGGCCGACGGGCACCACCGTGTTCGAGCTCGACCAGCCGGAGGTGATCGCGTTCAAGGGCGACACCCTTTCGGCGTTGGGGGCCGAACCGGCCGCGAACCGGCGCGTGGTGGCGATCGACCTGCGCGAAGACTGGCCGAAAGCGCTGCTGGACAATGGCTTCGACTCGACCCAACCGACGGCCTGGATCGCCGAGGGACTGCTGATCTACCTGCCACCCGAAGCGCAGGACCTGCTGTTCGACCGGATCGATGAACTGAGCGCACCGGGTAGCCGGGTGGCCACCGAGCACATCCCCGATGTCAGCATGTTCTCCGACGAGCGGGCCCGGGAGATCGCCGAGAAGTTCCAGGCTTACGGACAGAACATCGAGATGGGTGAGCTCATTTATCACGGTGAGCGCAACGACGTCGTCGACTATCTGACCGCCCGCGGCTGGGACGTCACGACGCAGAACATGCCGGATGCCTACGCCGCCAACGGGTTCACCTTCGACGAGGACAGCACGATCGGCTTTTTCAAAGATCTGAGCTACCTGTCGGCGATCAAATGCTGAACCGTTCGCTCAGAATCGGTGCTCACCGAGCCACAACACGCTCAGGCCACTGAGCGAACGCTCGGTCTGATCGGCCAGCTTCACCACGGAGCGCCCGAGCAACCCGACGACAGCGTCCGGTAGCGATGCCGCCGGCTGCGACGACGCCTTGGGCCGCAGCCGGTCCAGCAGCGACGAACCCGGATACGAGACGATGCGCACCTCGGCGTCGGCGTCCATCCCCGCCAACACCTTGGCCCTCGTGATCGCGGCGCGCAGGCCGCCGAGGTGATCGACCAACCCGCGCTCGTGCGCGTCCGCGCCGGTCCACACCCGACCGCGCGCGACGGCGTCGACATCCTCGACGCTCATCTTGCGGCCCACCGCGACCCGCTCGATGAAATCGGTGTAGAGCAGGTCTGTCTCGGCCTCCACATGTGCATGCTGCTCGTCGGTGAACGGCTCGTTGAGCGACCAGGCGTCGGCGTTGCGGTTTGTACGTACCGTTCCGGAGCCGACGCCAAGACGCCCCTTGAGCTCGCGGGCCACTAGCTTGCCCGCCAACACACCGATCGAGCCCGTAATGGTGCCGGGATTGGCGACGATCTCATCGGCGGCCATCGACACGTAGTAGCCGCCGGATGCCGCGACCGCGCCCATGGACGCGACCACCGGCTTGCCCTTGTCGCGGCTCTGTTGCACTTCGCGCCAAATGGTTTCCGATCCGGTCACCGAGCCGCCGGGGCTGTCCACCCGCAACACGATCGCCGAAACGTCTTGGGCGGCCGCGGCTTCGCGAAGCGCCGCGGCGATCGTGTCGCCGCCCGCGCTCGAACTGCCCAGCGGCAGCGGTTGCGTGCCGCCGCGACCACTGACGATCGGGCCGTGCAGGGTCACCACGGCGATCGTCGCCTTCTTGCGTCCGGGGATGGACGGCACGGGCAGACCCGGGCGTTCAGCCGTCGCACGCGCATAACGCGACAGGAACAGCCGCGGCGGCGCGTCCTCGGAGTCCGCGTCCGCGCCTGCCGTGAAGTCCGGTGCGCCGGCCAGTTCGGCCATGCGTGCGTAGGCTTCGTCACGGAAGCCGACGTGGTCGATCAACCTTCCGGCGAGCGCGTCTTCGCGCAGCAAGGGCGCCTTGTCGGCGAGCGCGTCGACGTCCTCGGGCTCGATGTGACGCGACTGTGCGACCGCCTCCAGCACCTGGGCGTGCAGGCTTTGAATCAACCGTTCGTCGGCCTCGCGATGGGCCTCGGTGTAGCCGTCTTCCGTGAAACGGTTTGCCGCAGACTTGTATTCACCGCGCGCGATGAACTGCGCCTCGACTCCGATCTTGTCGAGTGCGCCGCGCAGGAACAGTGCGTTCGTCGCAAAACCCACCAAGCCCACCGTGCCCGCAGGCTGCATCCACACCTCGCGGAATGCTGAGGCCAGGTAGTACGACAGCGTGCCGGGATAGGTCTCGGCCCACGCCAACGACGGCTTGACGTCGCTGAACGCCGCGATGGCCGAACGCAGTTCCTGCACCGCGCCCGGCGACGCAGCGGGCAGCTGCACCCGAGCGACCAGGCCCGCGACCCGGTCGTCCTCGGCCGCCCGGTGGATCGCCGCGACGGCCTCCCGCAACAGCAGCGGACGGCCCGACCCGGAGATCAATGCCAGCGGGTCGAACCCGGCGGTCTCGCTCGGCACCGACGTCAGGTCCAGTTCGAGCACGCATCCGTTCGGGACACCGTTGTGGCGGGCGGTGTCGATGCGCCGCGCCAGCGCGCGCACGTCGTCGAGACCGGGGAGTCCGGACATGCCGGGCAGGAAAACGGACATGTTGCGAGCCTACCGACGCCGCGCAGCGCCTCGGCCCGGCGAGCGCGTCTACCGTGGTGCCGTGCGGTTCGACATCTCCATCCCCCAGCGCGTCGCGGGCGGTTTCGATGCCGGCGCGACTCGCGACTACCTGATCCGGGCTGAAGGACTGGGCTTCACTGGCGCGTGGACGCTGGAGCAGACGATCGGGCCCTCACCGCTGCTCGCACCGCTGGAGATGCTCGCATGGGCCGCCGCACACACCGATCGGATCCGCCTGGGGGTGGCCGTCCTCGTGACCTCCCTGCACGAACCGCTTCAACTGGCCTCAGCGGTGACGGCGGTCGACCACCTCAGCCACGGCCGGCTCGACCTCGGGGTGGCCCCTGGCGGCGGCACCCGCAAGTTCGCGGCCTTCGGCGTCGAACGCGCCACGTTCGTCAGGAACTTCACCGAAGGGCTCGAGTTGATGAAGGCGGCCTGGTCCGACGAACCCAAGGTGACGTTTCACGGCCGGTTTCGTGACGTCGACGGGCTGCCTATCCAACCCAAACCAGTCCAGCGACCGCACCCGCCGATCTGGTTCGGCGCCAACGCTTCTCGCGCCATCGCCAGGGCGGTGCGCCACGGCGACGCGTTTCTGGGAGCAGGCTCGTCCACCACGGCGGCGTTCGCCGAAGCCGTCAGATGCGTTCGCCGCGAACTCGCCGAACAATCAAGGGATGCTGCGGAATTCACCGTCGGCAAGCGCGTGTACCTGATCGTCGACGATGACCCCTTGCGTGCCAGGGAGCGGGTACTGGCCGGCCTGCGCCGCATCTACGGCGGTATGGCCGGCATCGACGAGGTCCCGGTATCCGGCACACCCGCCGACGTGGTCCGCGGGCTGCGCGATGTCGTCGACGCAGGCGCCGAGATGCTACTGCTCAACCCCGTCGGCGAGAACGTCTCCGAAGACCGTGAGCAGATGGAACGTCTGGCGGCAGCGGTCATTCCGCAGCTGAAGTGACCCGCGTCGACTCGAATGAAGCCCGGTCAGCGGCCCATGAAACGGCCGTGCTGCGGGCAGTAGACGGCGACCGCCGCGCGCATCAGCCCCGCGGCCTGCCCGCGATCCATACCGGTGCCGGTAAGGCGGTTGACCACACCGCGCACGACAGGAACCGGGTTGGCGGTGCCGTCCAGACCCGCGGTCAGCATGTCGCAGATACCCTGACCCAACGCAGGCAGGTCGGTTTCACCGAGCGGAATCTGCAGCGCCTCGACGCGATCGGCGAACTTCGCATCGTCGTCCTGGGCGTGGGCGGTCGCCACGCCGCCGAACAACGCGATACCGGCGGCCCCAGCGACGGCGGTGAGCCGGCGGAGGTAGGTCATATCTGCTCCTGATGTGTCACGCCTACGCACCATATCGGCGGACGGCGCCCGACGTTACGACCGCCCGACACGAAAGCCCCCGCCTCCACGGCAGGGGCTCCCGGTCGACGCGGGGTTACAGCTCGGTCGCCGAACCGCCCGCCGAGGAGATCTTCTCGCGCGCACTGCCGCTGAACTTGTGCGCGGTGACGTTCACCTTCACGGTGAGCTTGCCGTCGCCGAGCACCTTGACCAGTGCGTTCTTGCGCACCGCGCCCGCGGCCACCAGCTCGTCCACACCGACGTCACCGCCCTTCGGGAACAGCTTGTTGATGTCGCCGACGTTGACGACCTCGTACTCGGTGCGGAAGCGGTTGCGGAAGCCCTTGAGCTTCGGCAGCCGCATGTGGATCGGCATCTGACCGCCCTCGAACGTCGCGGGGACGTTCTTGCGGGCCTTGGTGCCCTTGGTGCCGCGACCCGCGGTCTTACCCTTCGAGCCCTCGCCCCGACCCACCCGGGTCTTGGCGGTCTTCGAACCGGGTGCCGGTTTCAGGTCATGCAGTTTGATAGGTGTCATGCTTTAGCCTTCCGCTCTTCGCGCGAGCGCTCATCGCCGGCCTCTACTGCCTCAACTTTGACGAGGTGATGCACGGTCTTGATCAGGCCGCGCGTCTGCGCGTTGTCCTCACGGACAACGGACTGGCGAATCTTGCGCAGCCCCAACGACCGCAGGCTCTCCCGCTGCTTCCAGCGCGCACCGATGGTGCTGCGCACCTGAGTGATCTTCAGCTCTGCCATTTACGACGACCCTTCACGCGCTGCCGACGCGGCAAGCGCCTCGGCCTCCCGGCGCGCCCGCAGCATGCCCGCAGGCGCCACATCTTCGATCGGCAGCCCGCGTCGGGCGGCGACCTCTTCGGGACGCTGCAGCAGCTTCAGCGCGGCAACGGTGGCGTGCACCACGTTGATCGCGTTGTCGCTGCCCAGCGACTTGGCCAGGATGTCGTGCACGCCGGCGCATTCCAGCACCGCGCGAGCCGCACCGCCGGCGATCACACCGGTACCGGGGCTGGCCGGACGCAGCATCACCACACCGGCGGCGGCTTCGCCCTGCACCGGGTGGGTGATGGTGCCGCCGATCAGCGGAACCCGGAAGAAGTTCTTGCGTGCTTCTTCGACGCCCTTGGCGATGGCGGCGGGAACTTCCTTGGCCTTGCCGTATCCGACGCCGACCATGCCCTTGCCGTCGCCGACGATCACCAGCGCGGTGAAGCTGAACCGGCGGCCACCCTTGACCACCTTGGAGACGCGGTTGATCGAGACGACGCGCTCGAGGTAGTTGCTCTTGTCGCCGCCGTCGCGGCCGCGACCGCCACGGTCGTCGCGGCGACCACGTCCGTCGCGGTCGCCCCGCGACCCGCGGCCGTCCTGGGGGCCGCCGGCTGTTGCCTGTTCGGCCATCATGCAGTCCTTCCCATTGTGTTGAGCTCAGTCATCAGAATTCCAACCCGCCTTCGCGCGCCGCATCGGCCAGCGCCGCGATCCGTCCGCCGTAGGTGTACCCACCGCGGTCGAACACGACCTTGTCGATCCCTGCGGCCTTCGCGCGCTCGGCGATCAGCTGACCGACCCGCACGCTGTGGGCTTTCTTGTCACCGTCGACCGCCCGCACATCGGCCTCGATCGAGGACGCCGCGGCCAGCGTGGTGCCTTCGAGGTCGTTCACCAGCTGCACGTGAATGTGCCGTGACGAACGGTTGACCACCAACCGCGGCACCTCTGCCGTGCCGGAGATCTTCTTGCGCAGGCGAGCGTGCCGACGCAGCCGCGCAACCCGCCGGGTCTGCGAGATGTTCTGGCCCACGGGCTTGCGCGTCGGCGCTGCCGAATTTGTTGTCGAAGCCATTTACTTACCTGTCTTTCCGACCTTGCGACGGATCTGCTCGCCCTCGTAGCGGATGCCCTTGCCCTTGTAGGGATCGCTCTTGCGCAGGCGGCGGATGTTCGCCGCGACCTGGCCGACCTTCTGCTTGTCGATGCCGGAGATCGAGAACTTCGTCGGTGTCTCCACCGCGAACGTCACCCCCTCGGGGGCAGTGATGACCACCGGGTGGCTGTAGCCCAACGCGAACTCGAGGTTGGAACCCTTGAGCTGCACGCGGTAACCGACACCGAAGATCTCCATCTTGGTGGTGTAACCCTCGGTGACGCCGGTGATAAGGTTCGCCACCAGCGTGCGCGACAGACCGTGCAGCGAACGGCTGCGCCGCTCGTCGTCGGGCCGCGACACCACGATGGCGCCGTCGTCGTCACGGGCGACCCGGATCGGGTCGGCCACCGCCAGTTCGAGAGTGCCCTTGGGCCCCTTCACCGACACGTTCTGCCCGTCGATCGACACGTCGACCCCGCTGGGGACCGGGACCGGCTGCTTTCCAATACGCGACATTTGAGCTCTACTCCCTCTCGCCTACCACACGTACGCGAGGACTTCGCCGCCCACGCCCTCTTGGGCTGCCTGGCGGTCGGTCCGGAGCCCCGACGACGTGGAGATGATCGCCACGCCGAGGCCGCCGAGAACCCGCGGCAGATTGGTGGATTTCGCGTACACCCGCAGACCGGGCTTGGACACGCGGCGCAGGCCGGCGATGCTTCGCTCCCGGCTGGGGCCGTACTTCAGTTGCACGACAAGCGACTTGCCGACCCGAGCATCCTCGGTTCGGTAGTCGGCGATGTAACCCTCGCGCTTCAGGATCTCGGCGATATTGGCCTTGATCTTGGAGTGGGGCAGTGTCACCTCGTCGTGGTACGCCGAATTGGCGTTGCGCAGACGTGTCAAGAAGTCTGCGATCGGGTCCGTCATAGTCATGACAGCCGGCTCACCTTTCTCGCGGTGGTTCCCGGTATCCGGGCCTACCGCAACCTGTTTGGTTGGTCTGGTCGGTTCGGGGCTGGATTACCAGCTGCTCTTCTGCACACCGGGCAGTTCGCCGGCGTGCGCCATCTCGCGCAGGCAGATCCGGCACAGGCCGAACTTGCGGAAGACGGCGCGTGGGCGCCCGCACCGCTGGCAGCGGGTGTAGGCGCGCACCTCGAACTTCGGCTTCTTGTTGGCCTTGTTGACCAGTGCCTTCTTTGCCATAACTCAGTTCTCCTTGAACGGAAAGCCCAGCGCCCGCAGCAGCGCTCGTCCTTCGTCGTCGGTCGTCGCCGAGGTGACGACGGTGATGTCCATGCCGCGGGGGCGGTCGATGGAGTCCACATCGATCTCGTGGAACACCGACTGCTCGGTGAGTCCGAAGGTGTAGTTGCCGGTGCCGTCGAACTGCTTGGGCGACAGCCCGCGGAAGTCGCGGATACGCGGCAGCGCGATCGAGATCAACCGATCGAGGAATTCCCACATCCGGTCGCCGCGCAGCGTGACGCGGGCGCCGATCGGCATGCCCTCGCGAAGCTTGAACTGGGCGATGGACTTACGCGCCCGGCGCACCTCCGGCTTCTGACCGGTGATCAGTGCGAGATCGTTGACCGCGCCGTTGATCAGCTTCGCATCACGGGCGGCGTCGCCGACGCCCATGTTGACGACGACCTTGACCACGCCGGGGATCTGCATGACGTTCGCGTAGCCGAACTCCTTGGCCAGCGTGTCGCGGATCTCTTCGCGGTAGCGCTGCTTGAGGCGCGGCAGGGTTTTTGCGGTGTTTTCGACGGTGGTCATGAGTTGATGTCCTTGCCGTTGGTCTTGGCGATGCGGACCTTCTTGCCGGTCTCCTCGTCAACCCGGTACGTGATGCGGGTCGGCTTGCCGTCGGAGTCGACGACCATCACGTTCGAGACGTCGATCGGCGCCTCCTGGGTGACGATGCCGCCGGACTGTGCGCCGCGCTCGTTGCTTGACACCGCCGTGTGCTTCTTGATCCGGTTGACGCCCTCGACGAGGACTTTGTTGCGCGCCGGGTAGGCGACCAGCACCTTGCCCTTGGCGCCCTTGTCCTTGCCGGAGATGACGAGCACGGTGTCGCCCTTGTGGACCTTCATCTACAACACCTCCGGAGCAAGCGAGACGATCTTCATGAAGCGCTTCTCGCGCAGTTCGCGGCCGACCGGGCCGAAGATGCGGGTACCGCGCGGGTCGTTGTCGGCCTTGATGATGACGGCGGCGTTCTCGTCGAACTTGATGTAGCTTCCGTCGGCGCGACGGCGCTCCTTGACGGTGCGCACGATGACGGCCTTCACGATCTCGCCACGCTTGACGTTGCCGCCGGGAATGGCTTCCTTGACGGTCGCCACGATGACATCGCCGATGCCGGCATAGCGCCGCGACGAGCCACCGAGCACGCGGATGCACAGGATCTCCCTGGCGCCCGTGTTGTCGGCGACCTTGAGCCGCGATTCCTGCTGAATCACTCGATCTCCTCGACCTGGTTTTTGTATGCACGCCAGATACCGACCTGGACGTACGCGGTCTTGCTGTCACCGAAAGGCACGCGGGGCCCGCCGCACGCGACTGGCCGAGGTCTGCCCAAGGCAACCGCCTGATTCTATGGGAGGACCTGCAGGAAGCCAAATCGTCGCAGATCACGCCCTCCCCTGCGGCGCGAGCGTGTGTGTTTGTCGACGACCCGCCGCGGATTCTCGACACTTTCCGCACGCTCGCAGGACCCCGAGCGTCCCGTAATCAGCGACTTCGCGTCGACTCGATGAATGATCGCTCAGGGAACGACGATGCCGAACCCCCCCAGCAGCGGCGAGGCGAGCGGGTCGAAGCCCGCCGTCTGAGCGGGAGCTTCGACGTGCACCGCCACCAGGTAGTCGCCGGTGCTCGTCGGGATATGGGCGATCCGATCGCCGAACTGCACCGCGGGTCCCGGCGAGCCCGCCCACGACCCGAGCAGCTTCTGACCGCTGTAGCCGCACAGCTCGGCCGGCAACACGCTCAACGTGCTGATACCGGCCGCCGCCACAGCGTCGTCGGCATAGCGTTCGAACGCTTCGGCCGGTGGCAGCGTGGTCTCGGCAATGGTGACCGTCGCCCACATCCCGTCCGGTCCGCCAGCCGCAGCGCGACATCCCCCTGCCCCGCCGCCGTGGACCATCCCGCCGGTAGAGCCACCGTGATCCTGGGCGCCGCCGGCTCAGGGACCGCGGCCGACACGTGCTCGGGTCCCGGCAGGCTGCAAGCGCGATGGGCCGCTGACGGTTGCGGGGTCGGCACGATGCCCGGCTGGGCGGTGTCAACCTGCGGGTCGGACGGCGCGGTCGACGACGGCGTCGAGGTGGCGGAGATCGTCGTGTCGGAGACGACGGCCTCTTCTGCGATCGGTACGCCTTCGCGGTTGTCGACACACGCGGTCAGCAGGCACGTCAGCGCGATCGCCTGCCCGACGGCGTACTTCATGGCTTCCGTCCCGCCCCCACGCTCGGTGTGTTCAGTCCTTCGCGAAGGCGCGAGCGAACTCCCGCTCCAGGTCCAGATACGGCTTACCCGAGACGTCGATGTTGACCGCGACGATGGTGCCGCCGGTGAACGCGAACGGCGGCGTATACGAACGGGAGACCGGGGATCCAGCGTTCCTGCCGATGCTCAGGCTCGCGCCGGCGAGCCCGAACGTCCCCGGGTGGACACGCATTTCGCGCAACGTCGCGACCTGCTGGTCGTCGATATACAAAGCCGCGTCTCCGATCGGGGTATGGCTGCCCTCGGCAGTTCCGGTGCGCACATACGCGACCCCGAACGAGTGCCGCCCCAACGGCACTGCATCCGGCGACGACATTCGCTGCTCGTCTTCGCCCAGGAAGTTGTAGACGTAGTGAAGCCGCCCGTCCTGTACGAACATCACGTGACCGCCGTGGGCGCCACCGTGTTTGAAGATCACGCCTTCGGCGCCCGACGTGTCGATCACCATCTCGGCCATGGCCGCGAACGACCGCCCTTGTATCTCGACCGCAGCTCCCATCCCGACGTCGGCGGTGCCCGGGTAGTACCGGTACGAGTCACGCCGGCCCGCCACCCCCGGCCGCCACCGCGAAATGGTGTCGAAGATGTTCAGGTCACCAAGCGGCAACCCGTTGTACTTGTCGGCCTCGGCGAACCACAGCTTGGTGAGTTCTTCGAGTTTGTCCGGGTTTTCGGCGGCCAGATCGTGGCACTGACTGCGGTCGGCTTCGATGTGGAACAGCTCCCATCGGTCGCTGTCGAAATGCGACCAACCCGCCGGCGATGCGGCGTGCACGGTGTTGGCGAACCAGCCGTCGTGCCAGATCCCCCGTGTGCCGAGCATCGTGTAGAACTGCGTGCGCTTGTCGGTTGCCGCCGACGAATCCCGCAGCGTTGCCTCGAAACTCACCCCGTCCAGCGGCTTCTGGGGCACTCCTTTGACCGTGTCCGGCGGGGTGATGCCGAGGAGCTGGTAGATCGTCGGTGTGACGTCGCAGACGTTGATGTAGCTGTCTCGCACCTCGCCGTGTGCGGCGATTCCCTTGGGCCAGGAGATGATTGCGGGGTCCGCGATCCCGCCTTCGTGCGAGGCGTAGCGCTTGAAGAGCTTGTAGGGTGCGTTGAACGCCATCGCCCAGCCGGTCGGATAGTGGTTGTAGGTCTCCGGGCCGCCGAGGTCGTCGATGAGACGAAGGCCGTCCTCGACGGTGTCGATGTATCCGTTGAAGAATTTGACCTCGTTCACCGAGCCGTTCGGGCCGCCTTCGCCGCTCGCGCCGTTGTCGGAGATGACGACGATGATCGTGTTGTCGAGCTGATCCGACTCCTCCAGATAGTCGATGATGCGACCGATCTGCGCATCGGTGTAGGACAGGAATCCGGCGAACACTTCGGCCATGCGCGCGAACAGGCGCTTCTCGTCGTCGCCGAGCTCATCCCACGGCCGCACCGTGTCCTGTGTCGGCCACGGTTCACCGTTGGGCCCCTTGACGTCTCCGTACGGATTGATCGGCGAGAGTTCGGTGTCGGCGGGCACGATGCCGAGCTTCTTCTGGTTCTCCAGCACGATCTCGCGGTATCGCTCGTAGCCCATGTCGAACTTGCCGGCGTAGCGGTCGGCCCACTCGGCGAAGACGTGATGCGGGGCGTGTCCGGCTCCTGGGCAGACGTAGGAGAACCACGGCTTGTCCGGTGCGATCACCTTCGCATCGCGGATGAACTCGATGGTCTTGTCCGCCAGGTCCTTTGACAGGTGGTAACCCTCCTCCGGCGCGGCCGGCGGCGCGACGGGGTGGTTGTCGTAGACCAGCTCCGGATACCACTGATCGGTTTCGCCGCCCATGAACCCGTAGAACCGCTCGAAGCCGCGCGACAGGGGCCAATGTCGTTTGGTGGAGGCCAGATTCGACTCCTCGAGCGGTGTCAGATGCCACTTGCCGACGCAATAGGTGTTGTATCCGTGTTCGGCCAGCACTTCGGACAGTAGCGCGGTGTCGAACGGAATCCGCCCGTTGCAGCCGGGGAAGCCTTCGGTGAACTCCTCTATGGTCGCCATGCCGACGGTCGTCGGGTTGCGACCGGTCAACAGGGACGCCCTGGTCGGCGAGCAGAGCGCGGTGGTGTGGAACTGCGACAGTCGAACGCCGCGTTCGGCGATACGGCTCATCGTGGGCATCTCGACGAGGCCGCCGAAGCAGTCCCATGTGGCGATACCGATGTCGTCCCAAACGAGGTAGAGCACGTTGGGGGCGCCTTCGGGGGCGGTCGGTGCGGCGTACGGGCCCCAGTCCGGTTCCGAGTCGCGGATATCGAGTTCGATCTTGCCGTTGAATTCGGTTGCCATGCCCAGCCTTGTCCGGTGTCGCGTCGCAGTGTGGCCCGGAGATTACACGTGGGGTGTCTCGGTTAGCTGACGATTCGACGACGACGCCGTCACCGCCCGTGTGGTCAGCCACCACTGAACGACTCCGAGAGGAACCGTCCACCCCAGCCATGCACCGACTCCGGCGACGAACCATTGGAAATGTTCGGCATTGCCGCCAAAGACGTTGTCCTGCAATGGCTGAAAGGAGACATAGATGACAGGCGTCCAGATTCGGTTGGTGATGACAGACAGTGCCAGCGCCGCGCTGCGCACCATGTTCCGCCGGTGGGCGGAGATACGGCGACTCCGGGCCGCGACATAACCCCTCGCGGTGAACCACAGCCACAGCGCGCCCAACGTCACGTTGCTGACAGCCAAAAGTGGTCCGAACGGAGTGACCGCGCCGATCACCATCGCCGACACGGCCGCCGGAAGTGCAGCGACGACGTACACGCGTCCGCAACGGCGATGCAGCGCGGGGTGAAGCGTACGAAGCCGGGGCCAGATCTGCACCACTGCCGCGACCATCGCGACGCTCGCGAACATCACGTGAAACACCAACAGCGGGTAGTGCAGCCAGAACGTGGCGGGCACCCGGGTGCCGCCGGCCAGATACGGCGGTACGGAGAAGCCCAGAAAGCACGCCACGACGAGCGCGAGTGCAAGCGCCCACCGGTGAGAAGTCCGACAAGATGCGTATGGCATACGCAAAGAGCGTACGGCATACGCGCCCGGTGTCCAGTGACTTAGGCTGACCATCGATGAGCGAATCCCTACCGCGCGCACTGAAGCTCCTCTGGCATGAGCCGAGCGAGCCCGCACGCTCCACTGGGCTGAGCCGCGAGCGCATCGTGCGCGCAGCCGTCGAACTGGCCGACGCCGACGGTCTGGACGCACTGTCCATGGCCCGACTGGCCGAGCGTCTGGGGTGCGGCACGATGTCGCTGTACCGGCATGTCGCCAATAAGGACGAGCTCGTGATCTTCATGTCGGCTGACGCGGTCGGCCGTCCACCAAGCGGCGCGGCCGCCGATTGGGCCGAGGCCCTGACGAATTGGGCGGACGGATTGTGGGACGTCTACCACCGCCACCCATGGGTGCTACAGGCCGTATCCGCCGGGCCGCCGGCCGATCCGGGCCAGGTGGCGTGGCTGGACGCGGGGCTGGCCGCTCTCGCCGACACCGGGCTCACCGAGCGCGAGAAGTTCGCCGCGGTCATGGCGGTTCTGCACTTCGTCCGCGGTGCGGCGGCAGTCGACATCGAGGCTGGTCGAACCGATTGGCCGGGGTATCCGGCACTTCTTCGGAGCCTGCTCGACCCGGAGAAGTTCCCGGCACTCGCCGCGGCGCTGCACGAGGGTGTCTTCGACCCCACCGACGACGAACCTTCCGCCGACTTCCGCTCCGGGTTGGGTCAATTGCTCGACGGCATCGCCGCCAGGATCGGTTAGCGGGCGCGACGACGCCTGCGACCGAAACCTCCCGCTGCCATTCGACCCACACGTGCAGATCAGCTAATTCGTATACGGTTTCGCATTGTGACTCGCTCGTTTCGGCGCTTCGATGAGTGGCTCAACCGCCAACTCGAAGAATGCGCACGCAATGCCGGCACGGACGTGGAAACCTACGTCGCGCGTGCGGTCGCATCACAAATGGTCGCCGACCAGATGCGCACCAACGTCTCGGCGAAGGAACTACTCTCGCACCTGTCCGAATCAGGAGTGCTGGACAGCGATGCCATGCCGGACGTGTCGACGGTGGTGAACGACCCCGATCGACTGAGTTCACTGCGTTCGACCGGACTACTCGACTCGCCGCCGGACCCGGCCTACGACCGGATCACCCGAGCGGCCGCAGAGGCGCTGGGGACCCCGTTCGCGGCGGTGAGCCTGGTCGATGCCGACCGTACGTACTACAAGAGCACCGCCGGGATGGGGAAGCTCTCGATCGAGGACCGAGCGATGTCCTTCGACCAATCCATCTGCCAGTACACCGTGGCCGATGGAGCCGCTTTGGTCGTCGAAGACGCACGGACCGACCCCGTGTTCATGAACCACCCTGTGGTGCGCGGCGGTGCGATGGCCGCCTACCTCGGCATACCCCTGATCGATCAAGATGGCCACGCGATCGGCACGCTGTGTGTTTCCGACAGCAAGCCAAGGCAGTGGAGCACTGGCCACGTCCAGATTCTGAGCGATCTTGCGCAACTGACTACGGAGCGGATTTTCAGCGCCCCTCCCACGTCAAACGCTTGATAACAGAACTTCAGCAAACTTGAAGTTCACTGGCACGAGAGCGCGCGTTTTCAACGCTTGCTATGACTGCGCTTTTTGAGATCGGGGTCGGTACAGTGCATCTAACATAGTTGCCAGTTCTGTCCGAGAGAGTGATAAATGCAGCTTAAGGCGGATGTCTCGGAGCACGCGCCTAGTAGCCGTCCGACGGTGCCGCGGTTGAAGGTTGTGCCGGCT
This sequence comes from Mycobacterium neumannii, assembly GCF_002245615.1. Lineage (NCBI taxonomy): Bacteria > Bacillati > Actinomycetota > Actinomycetes > Mycobacteriales > Mycobacteriaceae > Mycobacterium > Mycobacterium neumannii. Next base: position 50,751 of record NZ_NKCO01000006.1, read on the forward strand.
CCTTCGCCCAATCCGACACCCCGCTGGGTTGAAGTTCTCCGTGTCGATCCGTGGTACTCGATGATCACCGTGGCGATCGACGTCGTCCTGGCTGTGGCCGCGGTGGCGCTGGCGCATTGGTGGATCCCGGGCGACATGGAGCAGGATCGCAACCTCGCCCTGTTCTCGTGGCTTTTCGTCCCGATCCTGCTGCTCGTGATGACCACCCGGTCGATGTATCGACAGAAGCTGAATGAGGGCTTCCTGGACCAGTTCGAGCCCGTGGCAACGTCGATCGCGGTGGCCGCTCTGGCCACGTTGACGCTGATGGTGCTCCTGGTGCCCCGTCTGCCGGTCGGAGAGGTTCTCACGCCGTACGTCCGCCCGAGCGAGCTTGTCCTGAAGATCTGGGTGTTCGCCGCCATTCTCATTCCCGTGGTGCGCCTGGCTCGGTCGTTGGTGAACCGCTGGCTGCGCAGGAGGTTCGATGTCGGCAGGCCGGCACTGGTCGTCGGGTCCGGTCCGGTCGCCCATCAGCTCATTTCCCGCATGCGTCAGATCCGGGACTACGGCATGTGTCCGGTCGGTGTATTGGACGACACGCGGCCCACAGATGTGGAGATGTTCGACGTCCCTTACCTGGGTGGTACGAACGAGCTCGAGAGCGCCGCGCGCGCCACCCGGGCCGAAGAGCTCATCATCGCCCCATCGCCGCTACCCGACGAACACCTGTCGCGGACCGCGCAATTGGCTCAGGAACTCGGGTTACGTGTGCGCGTGGTGCCGCGATTGATGGACTCAGTGGGCAGTGGCACCCGAATCGAGCACATGGGCGGCGTACCGCTCATGGTGCTGACCCGCGTCAATCCGAAAGGCTGGCAATTCGCCGTCAAGCATGGCAGTGACCGCGTCGCTGCGCTGATCGGACTTGTGCTCATCTCGCCGTTGCTGCTCGTGCTCGCGATGGCGGTGAAGTTCAGCTCGCCGGGCCCGATCTTCTTCAGTCAAGAGCGGATCGGACGCGACGGAAAGGTGTTCGGGTGCTTGAAGTTTCGCACCATGCGCCAACCCGAGAAGACCGCTGCGGGTTTCGCACCCGAGAAGGGTACGGCGCCGGGCGGAGTCGAGGGCGACGATCGACGCACCCGTATCGGCCGCATCATGCGCAAGGCATCGCTGGACGAACTGCCCCAACTGATCAATGTGCTTCGCGGAGAGATGAGCCTGGTGGGGCCGCGCCCCGAGCGGCCGGAGTTCGTCGAGTTGTTCGAGATGCACGTACGTCGCTACGGCCAGCGCCACCGGGTGAAGGCGGGCATGACGGGTTGGGCCCAGGTGCACGGTTTCCGGGGCCAGACCTCGATTGCCGACCGCGCCGAATGGGACAACTACTACATCGACAACTGGTCGCTGCTTTTGGATTTCAAGATTTTGCTTCTGACCGTGCTGGCGGTCCTGCGGCCCGCAGAAGACTGAGCGCAAAAGCGAAAACCCCCGACACGTTCGGTGTTCGGGGGTTTTCCTTGCGGTTCGGCCTATTTGGCCTTCTCGAGAATCTCGACGAGCCGCCAGCGCTTGGTCGCCGACAGCGGACGCGTCTCCATCAGCGACACCCGGTCGCCGATGCCCGCGCTGTCGTCCTCGTCGTGTGCCTTTACCTTCTTGGTGGTGCGGATGATCTTGCCGTAGAGCGGGTGGCTCTTACGATCTTCCAGCTCGACCACGATGGTCTTCTGCATCTTGTCCGAAACCACGTACCCGATGGCCGTCTTGCGGCGGCCACGCTCCTCGTCCTTGCGCGGGGTGTACTTGGGCCCTTTTGCAGTGTTGTCTGCCATTTCTACGAATCCTCACCCACGGGTCCGGAGGCCAGACCCAACTCACGTTCGCGCAGCACGGTGTACACGCGCGCGATTTCCTGACGCACCGTGCGAAGCCGGCGGTTGTTCGACAATTGGCCGGTCGCCATCTGGAAGCGCAGGTTGAACAACTCTTCCTTGGACTCGCGCAGCCGACCCTTCAATTCGTCGTCGGTCAGCTCGCGCAGTTCGCCCGGCGTCACTCCCACTGCCATCAGAAGTGCTCCTCTCGGGTGACGATGCGTGCCTTGATCGGCAGCTTGTGGATCGCACGGGTCAGCGCCGCCCGGGCGGTCGCCTCATCGGGGTAGCTCAACTCGAAGAGCACGCGGCCCGGTTTGACGTTGGCCACCCACCACTCGGGCGAACCCTTACCGGAACCCATGCGGGTTTCGGCCGGCTTCTTGGTCAGCGGGCGGTCCGGGAAGATGTTGATCCACACCTTGCCGCCACGCTTGATGTGCCGGTTGATCGCGATACGAGCGGACTCGATCTGCCGGTTGGTGATGTAGGCGTGCTCGAGCGCCTGGATACCGTAGTCACCAAAGCTCACCGTGGTGCCGCCGCTGGCGATGCCGCGCTGCCTCGGGTGGTGTTGCTTACGGTGCTTGACCTTGCGGGGAATCAACATGATTCAGCTCTCCGTATTTTCTGTCGGCGTCTCGGCCGCAGCTGCGGCCTGCGAAGCCGCGGCGTTGTCCGCGACGCTGCCGGCCGGAGCCGTGCCGCTCTCGGAACCGCCCGAAGCGGCGCGGCCGGCTTCGGTGCTCGTCGCGGTGGTGCCCGACGCGCCGCTGCGACGCGGCCGGGTGCCCGAAGGACGCTCGCGGCGCGGACGATCCGCACCGGCCGGCACGGCGGCGGCCAGCTCACGCTTGCCACCGACGATGTCGCCCTTGTAGATCCACACCTTCACGCCGATTCGGCCGAACGTCGTCTTGGCCTCGTACAGGCCGTAGTCGATGTCGGCGCGCAGCGTGTGCAGCGGCACGCGACCTTCGCGGTAGAACTCCGAGCGGCTCATCTCGGCGCCACCGAGGCGGCCCGAGCACTGCACGCGAATTCCCTTGACGTTGGGCTGCCGCATCGCGGACTGGATCGCCTTGCGCATGGCGCGGCGGAAGGCCACGCGGTTGGACAGCTGCTCGGCAACGCCTTGGGCCACCAACTGCGCCTGCGACTCGGGATTCTTCACCTCGAGGATGTTCAGCTGCACCTGCTTGCCGGTCAGCTTCTCGAGGTCGGCGCGAATACGGTCGGCTTCGGTGCCACGGCGGCCGATCACGATGCCCGGGCGTGCGGTGTGGATGTCCACACGCACGCGGTCCCGGGTGCGCTCGATCTCCACGTCGGCGATGCCGGCGCGCTCGAGGCCGGTGGCCAGCAGCCGTCGGATCGCGACGTCTTCCTTGACGTAATCCTTGTACTGCTTATCGGCGTACCACCGGGACTTCCAGTCGGTGGTGATACCGAGCCGGAAGCCGTGGGGATTGATTTTCTGGCCCACTACTCCGAGCCCTCCTTCGCATCGGACGCTTCAGCAGTCGATTTCTCAGCCTTGGTGCCGGCTTTCGCCTCGGCCGACTTCTTGGGTGCGGCCTTCTTGGCTGGCGCCTTCTTGGCGGGCGCCTGCTCTGCGGTCTTGTTGGCGGGAGCCTTCTTGGCCGCCGCGGCCTTACTGCCCTGAGCGCGACGCGAACGAGCCGCGCTGGCCGACTGGCCGCCGCCACGCTGCTCCTGGCTCACTCTGCTCTCCACGATCACCGTGATGTGGCTGGTGCGCTTGCGAATCCGGAACGCACGGCCCTGCGCGCGTGGCCGGATGCGCTTGGCGGTTGGCCCCTCGTCGGCGTAGACGGTCGCGACCACGAGAGTGGACGGGTCCAGGCCCTCGTTGTTCTGCGCGTTGGCCGCCGCGCTCGCGATGACCTTGGCGACCGGCTCGCTGGCCGCCTGCGGAGCCCACCGCAGGATGTCCAGCGCTTCGGACACCGACTTACCGCGCACCAGGTCGATGACGCGGCGCGCCTTCGTCGGCGATACGCGCACGAAGCGCGCCTTCGCCGTCGCGGACGGATATTCAATCGCTGTAGTCATTAGCGCCTCTTCGCCTTCCGGTCATCCTTGATGTGACCCTTGAAGGTGCGGGTGGGGGCGAACTCGCCGAGCTTGTGCCCGACCATCGCCTCGGTGACGAACACCGGGACATGCTTGCGGCCGTCATGCACCGCAAAGGTGTGCCCGATGAAGTCGGGGATGATGGTCGACCGACGCGACCAGGTCTTGATGACCTGCTTGGTGTTCTTCTCGTTCTGCGCGTCGACCTTCTTCAACAGATGGTCGTCGACGAACGGGCCCTTCTTCAGGCTGCGTGGCATATTCCTTGTACCTGCCTACTCTCAGCGCTTCTTGCCGGTGCGCCGGCGACGGACGATGAGCTTGTTGCTCGCTTTGTTCGGCTTGCGGGTGCGGCCTTCGGGCTTGCCCCACGGGCTCACCGGGTGACGACCACCGGAGGTCTTACCTTCACCACCGCCGTGGGGGTGGTCGACCGGGTTCATCACGACGCCACGGACGGAGGGGCGCTTGCCCTTCCACCGCATGCGGCCGGCCTTGCCCCAGTTGATGTTCGCCTGCTCGGCGTTGCCCACCTCGCCGACGGTGGCGCGGCAGCGCACGTCGACGCGGCGGATCTCACCCGAGGGCATACGCAGCGACGCGTAGGTGCCTTCCTTGCCCAGCAACTGGATGCTGGCGCCCGCCGAGCGGGCGAGCTTGGCGCCGCCGCCTGGCCGCAGTTCCACCGCATGCACCAGGGTGCCCGCGGGGATGTTGCGCAGCGGCAGGTTGTTACCCGGTTTGATGTCGGCGTTGGGACCCGACTCGACGACGGTGCCCTGCTTGAGACCCTCGGGGGCGATGATGTAGCGCTTCTCCCCGTCGAAGTAGTGCAGCAGTGCGATGTTGGCGGTGCGGTTGGGGTCGTACTCGATGTGCGCGACCTTGGCGTTGACGCCGTCCTTGTCGTGGCGACGGAAGTCGATCACCCGGTAGGCACGCTTGTGTCCACCGCCCTTGTGCCGGGTGGTGATGCGGCCGTGCGCGTTTCGACCGCCCTTGCCGTGCAGCGGTCGAACCAGCGACTTCTCCGGGTGGTCGCGAGTGATCTCAGCGAAGTCGGAGACGCTGGCACCGCGGCGACCGGGGGTCGTCGGCTTGTACTTGCGAATTGCCATGATTCTCTAGGTCTTCCTCCGTCGCCGGCTTGACGAAATCAAGCCGGTGCTCCGAACAGGTCGATGGGCTTGCTACCCGCGGCCAGCGTGACGATGGCGCGCTTGGTGCTCTTGCGCTTCCCGTATCCGGTGCGGGTGCGCTTGCGCTTGCCCTGCCGGTTGGCGGTGTTCACCGAGTCGACCTTGACGCCGAAGATCTTCTCGATCGCGATCTTGATCTGCGTTTTGTTCGAGTCGGGATGCACGATGAACGTGTAGACGTTGTCCTCGATCAGCCCGTACGACTTCTCGGAGATGACCGGCGACAGGATGATGTCGCGGGGGTCAGTGACGGTCGCCATCAGGCCGACACCTCCTCTTTCGCAGTCTGGTTGGCGCTGATGTAGGCGTTGAGCGCCTCCACGCTGAAGATCACGTCGTCAGCGTTCAGCACGTCGTACGTGTTCAGCTGGTCGGGCGAGATCACGTGCACGCCCGGGAGATTGCGCACGCTCTTGGCGCTGACCTCGTCGGCGCGGCCGATCACCACGAGCACCTTGTTCTTCTCGAGCTTGCGGTCGGCGACGAGTGTGGCCAGGAACGCCTTGGCGCTCTTGGTCGACGGCGTCTGGCCCGCGACGATCTCGGTGACCGCGTGAATCCGGTCGTTGCGCGCCCGGTCGGACAGCGCACCGCGCAGAGCCGCCCGAATCATCTTCTTCGGGGTCCGCTCGCTGTAGTCGCGCGGCTTGGGGCCGTGCACGATGCCTCCGCCGGTGAACTGCGGCGCCCGAATCGAGCCCTGGCGCGCGCGGCCGGTGCCCTTCTGCCGGTACGGCTTCTTGCCGCCGCCGCGGACTTCACCGCGCGACTTGGTGGAGTGCGTGCCCTGCCGCGCCGCGGCCAGCTGCGCGGTGACCACCTGGTGCATCAACGCGATGTTCACCTCGACGTCGAACAGCTCGGCGGGCAGCTCGACGGAGCCGTCTTTCGCCCCCGCCGGGGTGTGGACATCAACTTTGAGAGCCATTACTCGCTCCTCTTGATTGCGCTGCGGACCATCACGAGCCCGCCGTTACGGCCGGGGATTGCGCCCTTGATCAACAGCACGCCGTTCTCGGCATCGACCTTGTGTACCACCAGGTTCAGCGTCGTCACGCGATCGTTGCCCATGCGGCCCGACATGCGCGTGCCCTTGAACACGCGGCCGGGCGTGGCGCAGCCACCGATCGAACCGGGGCGGCGGTGCACGGCCTGTGCACCGTGGCTGGCGCCCTGACCGCGAAAACCGTGCCGCTTCATCGTGCCGGCGAAACCCTTGCCCTTGCTGGTGCCGGTGACGTCGACGTAGTTGCCGTCGGCGAAGATCTCGGCCGTCAGCTCCTGGCCCACCTCGTATTCGGCGGCGGCGGACTCGTCATCGAGCCGCAGCTCAGCCAGATGCCGGCGCGGGTTGACCCCGGCGGCCGAATACTGGCCCGTGACAGGCTTATTGACCTTGCGCGGGCTGATCTCGCCGTAGGCCAACTGCACCGCGCTGTAGCCGTCGCGCTCCGGCGTACGGATACGCGTCACCACATTGGGCCCGGCCTTGACGACCGTCACCGGCACGACCCGGTTGTTCTCGTCGAACACCTGCGTCATGCCCAGTTTGGTGCCCAGAATGCCTCGCCGCGGGGCGGCGGATTTATTACCGCTAGCCATGTTCTGGTCTCTCCTACTGGATGTTGACGTCGACGCTGGCCGGCAGATCGATGCGCATCAAGGCGTCAACGGTCTTCGGCGTGGGGTCGAGGATGTCGATCAGCCGCTTGTGAGTACGCATCTCGAAGTGCTCCCGCGAGTCCTTGTACTTGTGCGGGGACCGGATGACGCAGTACACGTTCTTCTCAGTCGGCAGCGGCACAGGACCAACCACGCTGGCGCCGGTTCTGGTGACCGTTTCCACGATCTTGCGCGCCGAGGCGTCGATCGCCTCGTGGTCGTAGGCCTTGAGCCTGATGCGGATCTTCTGTCCCGCCACGCTTCTCCTACCTCACTCATACTGGGCCCGAAATCGGGCCGCCCTCACCGGCGCAGTCACGCTGCATGCCGCCGCTGTTCTTCTGTCTGTGGTCCACCGGCCCCCGCGGTCGGGTGTGTCGCCCGCACACGCACTCGTCCGCTCGAAAATCTTCGCGATCGAGATTGGCACCGGATGCGCCCGGTTGGGCGCCGGTCGTATGCCCCGGCCACGCGGTCCGAACAGGCACCGTCCCGGCTCAAGGCAACCCGAACAGTATGCCCTAGAAAACGGCACGCTCCAAATCCCTGGCCACGGGATACCCGCTGGCCCTGGCGCCGGGCCCGTAGGGCCACCGTACCCGTGACTGCAGCGGTGCCGTCGAGTCCGCGTCCGGTCCGGGATCAGCTTCCCAGGCCGGCCCAGAACGCGCACTGGTGTTTCTGCTCGAAATCGGTGATGACGCGGCTGCCATCCGGTTCCAGCCACATCCGCTCACCCGCGGGCCCGCTGGTCAGCTCCGGCCAACCGGGTCCTGGTGAGCCGGCCGCGACGAACCGCGCCCAGTAGTCGACCATCTCCTCGGACAACCGCTGTTGGGCAGGGTCCAGCGGTGGCGCACCGCCGACGTCGAACAGGTACCGAAGCTCCAGGGAATGCGCCGCCCCGACCGGGAACGGCGCCTCGAGCAGGGGTTCGGGTGCCGGCGCGTCGCGGTCCCCGAACTCGTAGGCGTAGACGGGCTGGTCGGAAAGGGCGTCGGCCATCCGGTCGGCCACGCAGGCGTATTCGGCCGCCGTCACCGCCGCCGAATACGCCAGCGCGACGTTCCCGCCGTACCGTTCGGGCGGATACCGCGCCGCTACGGCGGACCCGTGCGGTCCGAACGCCTCGGCCAGCAGACCGGGGTAGTTCGCGGCGTCGAATGTCCTCCCGCGCAACGCCTGCAGCGCAGCGAACAGCGTGTGTTCGTCTTGCGTGGTGCCGATCATCACCGGCACCCGGGCGGCCTCACCGCTGGTGATCGCGGCGAACGACTTCTCGGGTAGCGCCTCGGTGCCCGCCACCGGACCGCTCAGGCGTTCGGTCCCGAACCAGGCGTACGTCAGCGGGGCCGCCAACCGATCGGCGGGCAGCGACCGTAGGCAGTCCGCGGCGACGCGGGGATCGGCGCATCCGACATCGGCTGCGTATGCGGTGCTGGCCGCCTGGGCGGCCGGCAGGTCGTACTGCGCCTGACATGGCGCGCTCTGGATGATCGCCGCGCTGAACAAGCCCCGGGACCCGGGGGCGACGAGGTGGTCGCACACCGCCATCCCGCCCGCCGATTCGCCGGCGATCGTGACCCGGTCCGGATCTCCGCCGAACCCGGCGATGTTGTCGCGGACCCATCGCAGCGCGGCTTGCTGGTCGGCGAGGCCGTAGTTGCCGACGTCGCCGCCGGAACCCCATGCGGGATGAGCGAGGAAGCCGAGCGCCCCGAGGCGATAGTTGATAGTGACGACGACGACGCCGCGACCGGCCAACCGCCGCGCGGGGTAGATGTCGCCGCTGCCGTTCAGGAAGCTGCCACCGTGGACCCACACCATCACCGGCCGCGGTTCGTCCGACGGCGGCGGCGTCCAGACGTTGAGGGTCAGGCAATCCTCGCTGGGCGGGCGTCGGTCGACGTCGGAGCTGGTGTCCTGGATGCAGCGCGCACCGGGGCGAGTCGCATCCCGGAATCCCGCCCACGACTCGACCGGCGCGGGCGACTGCCAGCGCAACGCATCGAGAGGCGGTGCGGCGTAAGGGATTCCAGCAAAGTACCGATGATCGTGGGCGACGGTCCCGCGGACCGCTCCCGCGGCGGTTCGCACCACCCCGGGGTCGTCGGGCACCTTCACCGCGGCGGTCTGGCCCTCGGCGCAACCGGAGACCGCGGCGGCCAGCAGTACGAGCGCCGCCGCCACGCGACTGACACCGCGCCGGACAGGCCGGCTGCGCCTTCCACTCGCCACCTCGCGAGCGTACTGACGCAGCTCGGATCCCCCCGTCCGGGCCATCGCTTAGAGTGCATACTTGACAGCTGTCAAGAATGACCCTGAGCGAGGGAACCTATGAGCACGCCGATCATCGCAGACGCCGCCAAGGTGCTGGCCGATCCGAAGGCCTACACCGACGAGGCGGGCCTGCACGCCGCATTGACCCACCTGCGCGAGAACGCCCCGGTGTCCTACGTCGACGTGCCCGATTATCGGCCGTTCTGGGCCGTCACCAAGCACGCCGACATCATGGCGATCGAGCGCGACAACGAGCTCTGGATCAATGCGCCGCGCCCGATGCTCGTCACGGCCGCCACGGACGATCTCTCGCAGGCCAACCTCGCCGCCGGTGGCGGGCTGCGCACTCTGATCCATATGGACGACCCGCTGCACCGCGACATCCGCAAGATCGGGGCGGACTGGTTCCGGCCCAAGGCGATGCGCGCGCTGAAGGCCCGGGTCGACGAGCTGGCCAAGATCTACGTGGACAAGATGGTCGAAAAGGGTCCCGAATGCGACTTCGTCCAAGAGGTCGCCGTGAACTTCCCGCTCTACGTGATCCTGTCGCTGCTCGGGCTGCCCGAATCCGACTTCGGCCGCATGCTCAAGCTCACCCAGGAGATGTTCGGCGGCGACGACGATGAGTTCACCCGTGGCAAGAGCGCGCAGGAGCTGCACGAGGTCATCACCGACTTCTTCCGCTACTTCACCGCGCTGACCGCTGAACGCCGGGCCAACCCCACCGACGACCTGGCCTCGGCGATCGCCAACGCCAAGATCGACGGCGAATATCTCAACGACGTCGACTGCCTGTCCTATTACGTCATCGTCGCCAGCGCAGGCCACGACACCACGAGCGCGGCGATCTCGGGTGGTCTGCTGGCGCTGATCGAGAACCAGGACCAGCTCGCCCGGCTGAAAGCCCACCCGGAGCTGATGGGCACCGCGGTCGAGGAGATGATCCGCTGGACCACTCCGGTCAAGGAGTTCATGCGCACCGCCACGGCCGATACCGAGGTGCGCGGTATACCGATCAAGCAGGGCGAATCGGTGCTGCTGTCCTATGTTTCGGCCAACCGCGACGAGGACATCTTCGACGAGCCCTTCCGCTTCGACGTCGGCCGTGACCCCAACAAGCACCTGTCATTCGGTTACGGCGTGCACTTCTGTCTCGGCGCCGCTCTGGCACGCATGGAGATCAACAGCTTCTTCACCGAGCTGGTACCACGGCTCGATTCGATCGAGTTGGCCGGCGACCCGGAGTTCATCGCGACGATCTTCGTCGGTGGGCTCAAACACCTGCCGATCAGATACTCGCTGCGCTGAAGTCGAACCCGTCGGCGTGATGGGAGCCACCTCGCGGCGCGAAGTGGTGTCGGTCACATAGACTGTGCTTGACACCCGTCAAGTCTTTCCCGAGGAGCTTCATGAGCACGCCGACGATGGACCAGAGATCACAGGAAGCCGCGAAGGTCTTCGCCGATCCCAAGGCGTATACCGACGACGATCGGCTGCACGCCGCCTTTGCTCATCTGCGGGCCCACAACCCGGTGCCCTATGTGGACCACCCGCCGTACCGGCCCTTCTACGCGATCACCAAGCACGCCGACATCATGGCGATCGAACGCGACAACAACCTGTGGCTGAGCGAGCCGCGGCCACTGCTTGCGACCGCCGAAGCCGACGACCTGGCAAGGGCACAGTTGGAAGCGGGCATGGGACTGCGAACGCTGATCCACATGGACGACCCGCATCATCGCGATGTCCGCAAGATCGGCGCGGATTGGTTCCGCCCCAAGGCGATGCGCGAATTGAAGGTTCGGGTGGACGAACTGGCCAAGCGCTACGTCGACAAGATGCGCGACATCGGCCCCGAATGCGACTTCGTCGAGGACATCGCGGTGCACTACCCGCTCTATGTGATCCTTTCGCTGCTCGGGCTGCCCGAGGAGGACTTCCCGCGCATGCTCAAGCTCACCCAGGAGATCTTCGGCGGTGACGACGAGGAGTACCAGCGCGGGACCACCCCCGAGGAGAAACTGCAGACGGTGGTCGAATTCTTCGCCTACTTCGGCGAACTGACCGCTTCACGACGGGCGAACCCGACCAATGATCTCGCATCGGCGATCGCCAACGGAACCATCAACGGTGAGCCGCTGAGCGAGGTCGACACCGCGTCGTACTACGTCATCGTGGCCACCGCAGGCCACGACACCACCAAGGACGCGATCTCCGGCGGTCTTCGCGCGCTGATCGACAACCCCGACCAACTCGCGCGACTTCAGGCACAACCGGAATTGATGGGCACCGCGGTCGAGGAGATGATCCGCTGGACCACCCCGGTCAAGGAGTTCATGCGGACCGCCGCCGAAGACACCGAGGTCCGTGGCGTACCGATCGCCAAGGATGAATCCGTTTATCTCGCTTACGCATCCGCGAACCGCGACGAAGACATCTTCGACGAACCGTTCAAATTCGACGTCGGCCGCGATCCCAACAAGCATCTCTCGTTCGGCTACGGCGTGCACTTCTGTCTCGGTGCCGCGTTGGCGCGCATGGAGATGAACAGCCTGTTCACCGAACTGCTGCCGAGGCTGGACTCGATCGAGCTGGCCGGGGAACCCGAACTAGCCGCGACAGTGTTCGTCGGCGGGCTCAAGCATCTTCCGATTCGCTACTCGCTGAGGTGATCTCGCTCGGCTTCTTCGCGTGGGTGGCCAAATATCCGTCGACGGAGGCCTCCGCGCACGCGCGGTAGTCGAAGTCGGCCACCGTCGACAGCTTCCCGAGAAGCAACGGGCCGATGAGAAGTGCGATCGTCTGGATCCGGTCCACCTCGTCGAGTTCCTCGGCCGCCTGAGCGCCGTCGAGGATCGCGTCGAAGGGCGCCGAATACAGCGCGATGATGCGTGACCTCAGGGTCCCCACGGCATCCGAATCCGACTGCTGCACTTCGGAGTACGTCCCCACATCGGGACCGGATGCCATCCATGTCATGGCGGTGATCATCGCGGACGCCTCGGCGATCGACTCCGCCCATCCCACGACGACCGCAATCAAACGGTCGCGCAGGCTGCCCTCGGCGGGCGGCATCGGCGCCGGATTGAGCAGGCTCAAGAACGCCGCCGCCATCAGGTCGTTGGCGCTCGGAAAGTGGCGATACAGCGTGGCGCGCGCGACGTTGGCGGTTCTCGTGACCGCGTCGATGGTGACCGCACTCGGACCGCCTGCCCGCAGCAGCGTCGTAGCCGCCTCGAGCAGGCGGGCACGGGACCGGGCCGGCCTCGGGTCGGTACTCGCCCCGCTCATCGTTTAACCCACTTCCTCGCCGGGAACAAGACTATCGGTCTCACACCGAGACTGTTAGTCTCGAAAATCTACTGCGGAAGAGAGCGACGTATGGTCGACACCCTCAGCCGGTCTGACCAGGATATCGGCGCGAGCGTCGCAGACCTGTCCTCCCGTGCGCGCGTCTGGCTACTCACCGTCGCCTGCATGGGCGTCGCGCTGGTGATCAGCTCGATGGTCGCCCTCAACGCCGCCCTGCCCGACATCGCGGTGGAGACGTCGGCGACCCAGGCCCAGCTGACGTGGGTGGTCGACGGTTACACCCTGGTGCTGGCGTGTCTGTTGCTGCCCGCCGGCGCGATCGGCGACCGGTACGGCCGCCGCGGTGCTCTGCTCGCGGGTCTCGGTATCTTCACACTCGCCTCGGCGGCGCCGTTGATCTTCGACGGCCCACTCGCATTGATCATCGCCCGCGCCGTGGCCGGTGTGGGCGCGGCGTTCGTCATGCCCGCCACCCTGTCGCTGTTGACGGCCGCATACCCGAAAGCCGAGCGCAACACGGCCGTCGGCATCTGGGCGGGCGTCGCGGGCTCGAGTGCGGTGGTCGGCTTTCTGGGATCCGGTGTGCTACTCCACTTCTGGTCGTGGCAGTCGATCTTCTGGGCGTTCACGCTCTCCGGTGCGGGCCTGTTCGGGCTCGCCTGCACGGTGGCCTCGTCTCGCGATCAGCAAGCCACACCGCTCGACTGGCCAGGAGCGGTACTGATCGGCGGGGCCGTCGCGGTGTTCGTCTACGGCGTGCTCGAGGCGCCCACCCACGGCTGGACACATCCCCTCGTATACGGGTGCATGGCTGCCGGCGTTGTCATGGCGGCCGTCTTCGCGGTGTGGGAACTGCGCAGCGCGCACCCACTGCTCGACGTCCGGCTCTTCGCCAAGGCCGACTTCACCACCGGTGCCATCGTGGTGACGTTCTTCTTCCTCGCGAACTTCGGGTTCTTCTTCGTCTCGATGCAATACATGCAGCTGTTGCTCGGCTACACCCCCCTGCAGACGGCTTTCGCATTGGCGCCGCTGGTTGCCCCTCTTCTGGTCCTCAGCCTTGCGACACCGTGGTATCTGCCACGACTGGGTCTGCGGATCGTCCTTTCCACCGGCCTGGCGCTGATTGCGGGCGGGCTGTTCTATATGCAAACGCTCGAAGTGAACTCGCCTTACCTGGACCTCGCGCTGCCGCTGCTCGTCATGTCGACGGGCATCGGTTTGTGTACGGCGCCAGCGACTTCGGCGATCATGGGTGCGGTGCCGGACGAGAAGCAGGGCGTCGCGTCGGCGGTCAACGACTCCACCCGCGAGATCGGCGCCGCACTGGGCATCGCGGTGGCGGGCTCGGTGCTCGCCGCCCAGTACGGCGATAGCCTTGCGCCCCATTTGCGCGGCCTACCCGAATCGCTCCGCACGGCCGCGTCGAACTCGCTGGCCGAGGCGCTCGAGGTGGCCGCACGGCTGGGCCCACAGGGTGCCGACCTGTCACAGGCCGCGCAGCTGGCGTTCATGGACGCCATGCACATCTCCCTGATCGCCCTCGGGGGCCTCTGCGCGGTTGCCGCGGTGTTCATCGCACTGTGGGCACCTGGCCGAGACGGAAGGCAGTTTCGCTTCATCGAGAGGATCGTCTCGCGGTCAGACGATGAACTCGGCCGCTCGGTGCCCGACCATGACGATGGTGGCGTGCGGGCCGCGGCTGGGGATCACCGGTAGCACCGACCCGTCGACGACCCAGAGCCCCTCGACCCCGCGCACCCGGCACCGCGGGTCCACCACCGCGACGTCGTCGTCATCGTCACCCATCGGCGCAGTCCCCGAGAGATGCTGCGACGTCGACCATGACGCCGGCCCGACCTCGGCTGCCCCGACGAGTTCGCGGGACAACGCGATCCCGGCGCGGAGCTTTTCGACGTCGTCGGGCTCGCTGTCGTAGCGGTGCTCGATGACCGGAGGCACATCGGGGTCGGCGCTCACGACCGTGACGGCTCCTCGCGACTTCGGCCGCATCAACGTCACCCCGATATGGGGGTGGTCGCCGGGATCGTCGCGCCGCCCGCTCACCATAGCCCCGAAACCAGCTGTGTACGGCCTGATTTCGAGCCAGTCGGCGGTGGTGAGCACCGCCTCCAGAGGTGGGAGTCCGTGCGTTTCCGTCCAGTTCACCGGCAGCACCCACTCGGGGTGGTCCGACATCACCGCTCCCACTGGCAGATTCGCCGTCACCGGTATTCCCACCCGCTCGAGGGTTTCGGGTGGGCCGATGCCCGAGAGCATCAGAAGGTGTGCCGACCCGATTGCTCCGGCGCACAGCACTATCCGGTCCGCCTCGAGATAAGTGACACCGTCCTGGCTTGCACACTCCACGCCGACCGCTTGCCCGGCGGTGATGCGGATGCGGTGCACCCGGGTATTGGTGAGCAAGGTGACGTTCGCACGGTCCAAAGCCGGTTGCAGGAAGGTCCCACCGGGACCCATGCGGGCACCCTGGTGGATGTTCAGCGGCACCGCGCCCACTCCGGCCCCCACCGGCGCCTCGACGGTCGAACCGTTCAGATCGGCTACCCACGGATGCCCGGCTTCGGTGGCCGCCGCCACAAATGATGCTGTGCAGCCGTCGAATTCGGCAACACGCTGAATTCGTATCGGCCCTTCCGAGCCGTGTATAGCATTGTCGAAGTCGAGGTCGGTTTCGATGGCTCGGAAGTGCGTGAGCACATCCGACCATGCCCAGCCGGGCAGGCGCCAGTCGTCGAAATCCGACGGAAGCCCACGGCAGAAGTAGCCGCCGTTGACGGCGCCCGATCCTCCGACCACCTCGCCGCGCATGAGCATCGCATGACGCAGCGGATCGACGGTCAACGTTGTCGGGTAGCGCCGCACCACTGAACTCGCGGCGCCGATCGGCAGCCGCAGTCCGTCATTGATCTGCGCCGAGACCCGAGGGTCGGACGGCCCGGGACCCGATTCAACGACGGTGACGGTGCATGCCGGGTCGGCGGAGAGCCGCTCGGCCAGAACGGATCCGGCGCTGCCGGCACCGACGATCAGGACGTTACTGCGGACGCGAGGAGCAATAAAGGTACTGCGCACGCGGCAGAGTCGTCTCAGGTCCGGATCTGGGGTTTGAGCGCACCGAGATGACGCTCACGGACAACACCCGTCCACAGACCTGCCCCGTAGGCGATGTCGTCGAGGCGCTTGAGGGCGATATAGGTGAGCAGGCCGACCCGCTGGGTGTCGTCTTCGGTGTTTCGGCTCCGGGTCAACCAGTCGACGACCCCTTCAACCACCGCGGCCACGAGCACGACCTGCCGGCATCGTCGGGACAAGACCGCCGCGACGAGCGCGACCGGCCAGTAGTGCCGGCAGATCGCCGACGCCAGCTGCATCGCTGCGGACCACAGTCCGTGTGCGGCCACGACCGCGACGTCTTTGGGTTCGGGCTCCACACTCGACAGGGACTTGGCGATGCGCCTGCCGGTGATGGTTGCGACGACGATCGAGGCCAGATATCCGATCGACGAACCCATCGCCATCAGCATCCAGGCCACCAACGTCCAGCCCGAGATCACCAGCGGAGCGGTCTTACCGGGATGACGCACCGACAGCGGTGCGGCGGCCTCGCCGTAGAAAGACCTGCGCGAGAACCACTCTCGCAGTTGGGTCCGATGGTCGTGCGCCACCAGCGCGATGGGCTCGTAGCGTAGACGCGCACCGGATTCGATGAGTCGCCAGCACAGATCGACATCCTCACCTGAGGTCAGCGTCTCGTCGAAGCCGCCGACCTCCCCCAGCATGGCCCGCCGGCCGATGATCGCGGCACTGGGTACATAGGACACCGTGCCGTAGGGCATGACCGGGGCCTCCCGCAGACCCAGGTCCAACGAGGAGCGCACCGCTTCGTAGCGGGCGACCACATTGTCCGGCTCGCGGAGGCCGACGATGCGCGGTGCGACCAGGGCCACGGCGGGGTCGCAGAAGTGGCCCAGCAGCGCCTCCAGCCAGCCGCGCCGTGGTACGACGTCGCTGTCCAGGAAAGCCACGAAGTCGGTCGTGCACGCGGCCAGACCGGTGTTGCGGGCGGCCGCGGGTCCGCGGCTGCGCTCGTGTCGCACCACCTGTACCCCGGCGTGGACGTCGGCGAAGTCGGACGCCTCGAGTGGTGTCTCAGAGCCGTCGTCGACGACCACCGCCCGCAGACCGCGCACGGCGGTGAGCAGTCGGCGGACGCCAGAAGCGTTGTCGCGCACCGGTATCACGACCGTCACGTCCCGGTGCGAAGGGCCGCTGGCGGGACGGGGGTGCGCGACGGTCGCGTCGAGCAGGGTCCGGGCCAACTGGGCGCTGACGGCGTCGTGCACTTCGAGCCTGCCGCCGCTGAGCATGGTCTGCGCCGCCGGCGCCAAACGAAGGAGGCGGGTCGGGGAGCCGCCGAGTAGGGCCGACCCGTCGCCGAGCACCTTCACCCGGCGGTCCACCTGCACGGCGAAACCGTCGGGCAGTCGCGGTCCCGTCATGTCAGCATCCCGTCGCGGTCGGGCGCCCAGCGCGTGATCCGCCGAAGGCATGTTTGGACCATATCGGGAAAAATGCGGGCGCCGTCCTCCACGGTCGCGGCGGTGGGATCGCCGAGCACACCGACCTCACTGACGGCGGCCACTCCGCCCCGCCGCAGTTCGGGGATCAACTCGCGAAGGGGCGCCGTGTTGCCGGGCACCCGCTCGTCGATACGGACGTCCTGCGGCGAAATATGTAGCAATACAGACGTTTCGGTATGGCCCGCGTGCGCGTCGGCACCCGCCACCGTGCACGAGCACCATCCCGCCTCCCGGCCCTCGTAGCGCAGCAAAGCGGTCGCGGCGGCCAGCGCTTCGACGTTGCCGCCATGGCCGTTGACGAAGACCAGCCGTGACGCCCATCGGGATGCCGACCGGCCGTACTCCACCAGCAACAGCCTCAGCGCGGATGTCCCGATTGAAACGGTGCCGCTGAACTCCTCGTGCTCGCCGCTCGCGCCGTAGCCGATGGCGGGGGCCACCATCCAATTCACGCCGTCGGTGTCGGCGAGCCGGTCAGCAACCGCCCCACAAACGGCCGTCGCGATGCGAGTGTCGGTGTCCAGCGGGAGATGAGGGCCGTGCTGCTCGGTGGATCCGACGGGCACGAGGAGGGCTGACGGCTTGCTCTGCAGCTGCTTCGACGTCGCATTCGCGAGCAGGCTGACAGACGGCACCCGCCGATGGTAGGCCGAATTCACCTGTCGTGCGCCAATTGTTGAAGCATGCGCAGCAATTGATTCACCGAATTTCTCGCCGCCGGCGCCGGCGTCGTCCCCCCAGTCCCCTGCGCCCCGCCTGTACCAGCACGTTCCCGAACGCGGGGCTCGCCGTCAGGTGGCCGAACCTCCGGGCACGCCGAGCTCCCGGATGAACCCGGGAGGGACCAGGACGTCGTCGGGTCCAAGATCATGTACCGAGGCGCGACCCAGCCCCATCAATGCAGAATCGATGCCTCCCCGCAGGACGTCGAGCACGTTCTCGACACCGGCCTGCCCGTTGGCCGCCAGACCCCACAGGTATGCCCGCCCGATCATGACCGCGCGGGCACCGAGCGCGACCGCCTTCACCACGTCGCTGCCTCGCCGGATGCCTCCGTCGAGCACCACCTCGATGTCGTCACCGACCGCCTCGACGATCGGCGGCAGGGCGCGAATCGAGGCCGGCGTCCCGTCCAGGTTGTTACCGCCGTGATTGGACACCGAGATCGCTGAAACACCGGCATCCACAGCACGTTTCGCGTCGTCGACACGCATCACGCCCTTGAGCATGAAAGGACCGCCCCACAGCTCGCGTAGCCAGGCGATGTCCTCCCAGGTCGGCGGCGGGGTGCCCATCCACTCGCCGTACGCGGCGAAGAACGGCGGGCCCTCCTCGCCTCGCGCGGCCTGATTGGGAACCCGCAGGTTCGGCGGCCGCAGGGTCTTACCCCACTGCCACATCCAGCGCGGTTTGGTCAGCCCCGTCGGGAGCATGCGCACGGTGGTGCGCAGGTCCATCTGCTCGGGGATCTTCGGGCTGCCCCAGTCGCGGCCGTGCGAGAAGCTCCAGTCCGTGGTGACGATCAGACCGACCGCACCCGCCTGCCGCGCGCGCTCGACCCGGGCGGCGATCGCATCCCGCCCGCCCAGCCAGTACACCTGGAAGAAGAGCTTGGGGTTGGCCGCGATCACCTCTTCGATCGGCTTGCTGGCGAACGACGACAGGCCCATCGCGGTGCCGCGCGCGGCGGCCGCGCGTGCGACCGCGACCTCGCCGTCCGGGTGGACCGCCTGCACACCTGTCGGCGAGATCAGCACCGGCAGCGAAATCTCCTGTCCCATCACGGTGGTCGCGAGATCGCGCTTCTCCGTCGCACCGACGACATGCGGCGCGAAGCCCAACTCGGCGAACGCCTCGACGTTGTCGGAGACCGTCACGCCCTTCTCGCTGGCGGCGACGAGCGCCGAGTACACCGGCTTGGGAAGCCGGCGCCTCGCACGCTCCTGAGCGGCGGCGACCGTTTCGAACCAGGTGTCGGCCATGATCACACCGGACTTTCGTTGCAGAGCCTCTTGGGAGGCGCCCCGGCGCCGGCATCGGGCCGGGGAGGCGCCCCGGCGCCGACATCGGGCCGGGGAGGCGTCGTGAGCAGCTTCAGCATCACCGGACCCGATCGCGAGTGGTCGACGCTGGACTTCGGCTTGACCCGTTCTTGAGCCAGCGCGGGAGCGCCGTAGCCCTCCACGCACTCGGGGTCCGGGCCGTCCATCGGCAGCCCGGTGAAGAACTTGGCGGCCATGCACCCGCCGCGGCAGCTGTCATAGTGCCCGCAACTGCCGCACGCACCGGCCGACTGCGGTTCGCGCAGCTCACGAAAGAGCGGCGCGTTCTGCCAGACATTCCGAAAACCGCCGTCGGACAGGATGTTTCCGGCGTGGAACCGGTCGTGAATGGCGAACGGGCACGCGTAGACGTCGCCGACGGGATCGATCAGACACACGACGCGGCCCGCCCCGCACAGGTTCAGCCCGGCGAGCGCGCCGGGTTCACCCAACCCGGCGAGGTGGAAGAACGAGTCGCCGGTGAGCACCCGGTCACCCTTGGCGACCAGCCAGTTGTAGAGCTGAACCTGCTGGTCGGCGGTGGGGTGCAGGTCGTCCCAGACATCGGCGCCCCGACCCGACGGCCGCAGCCGTGTGATCCGCAGCGTTGCGCCGTATTGCGCTGCGAGAGCGGCGAAGTCGTCGAGCTGGTCGACATTGTGGCGGGTCACCACCACCGAGATCTTGGCGTCCTTGAAACCGGCGTCGGCCAGGTTCTGCAGGGCCCTGGTCGCCATTGCGAAGGACCCCGCCCCGCGGACGGCGTCGTTGATCTCCGCGGTCGCGCCGTCGAGGGAGATCTGCACGTCGACGTAGTCGCTGGCGGCCAGCCGGGTCGCGACCTCGGGCGTGATGCGCACACCGTTGGTGGAGAACTTCACGCCGACGTGGTGGGCGGTGGCGTAGTCGACGAGCTCCCAGAAGTCCGAACGCACGGTCGGCTCGCCGCCGCCGATGTTGACGTAGAAGACCTGCATGCGCTCGAGCTCGTCGATGATGTCCTTGCACTGCGCAGTGCTCAGCTCGCGCGGGTCGCGCTTACCCGACGACGACAGGCAGTGCACGCACGCGAGGTTGCAGGCGTAGGTCAGTTCCCAGGTCAGGCAGATCGGGGCGTCGAGTCCGTGCTCGAACTGCTCGACCAGCTTGGGCACACGTACGGCTTCGGTCGATGTCATTGCGGCACCAGCATTTTCGATCGAGCAAGCACGCCGAGTGCCTGCAGGTACGGCGCCTGCTGCGCGTCGTCGATACCGACGGCACGGCAGGCGGATCGGACGTCGGGATGGTCGGACAGAGTGTTGACGACGTCGACGATGGTCCGGTTCTTCAGGAAGGACAGCTTGCGCGTCCCGAAGTGGTAGAGCAGCGCCCCGAACGGCTCCGGCCGCACCGCCACCTGGTGGTGCAGCCGCCAGCCGAGCTCCGGGTCGAATGCGATGCCTTCCTCGGGCACCGCCGACGACGAGGTCACGATCAGTAGACCCCGCACATCCCGTCAATCGACACCTCTTCGACGAGCGTCTCGGTAACCAGCTCGTCGGTCTGGTCCTGCTGCTGCGGTTCCATTTGGCCCTCCATGGCTGCGCCTTTCGATATCACCGGTTCTCGACAACTGTGATCGAGGTCGCAATAATATGGCATCGAGTGCCTAAATGGAAAGGGGACCCCCTATGGGGCCGGACCAGCACCGGGTGGGCCGCCGGCGCTCGACGACGTGGGACCACATCAGCAACGTGGCCATCGACCTCTTTGCCAAAAAAGGGTTCGACGACGTCAGCGTGGACGACATCGCCGAAGCCGCGGGAATCGCGCGGCGCACGCTGTTCCGCTACTACCCGTCCAAGAACGCCCTGCCCTGGGGCGATTTCGACGCTCATCTGGCCCACATGCGAAACCTGCTGGCCGATCTCGATCCCGAGGTGCCCATCGGCGAGGCGCTGCGCACCGCGTTGCTGGCGTTCAACAGCTTCGATGCCGCCGAGACGGCGCGCCACCGGATGCGCATGCGGGTGATCCTGGAGACCGCCGCGCTGCAGGCCTACTCGATGACCATGTACGCCGGCTGGCGCGGCGTGGTCGCCGAGTTCGTCGCCAAACGCCTCGACGCCACCGCAGGCGACCTGATACCGCAGACGGTGGCGTGGACGATGCTCGGCGTAGCGCTCTCGGCGTACGAACACTGGCTGGCCGACGAGAAGGTTTCGCTGGCTCAGGCGCTCGGTGCGGCGTTCGACACCGTGGCCGACGGGCTGTGGGCACTCGATCGCTGAATCACCTCGGCGCGCTCGGCCACCGCGATAGCTTGGGGCGGTCGCGAAAGGACGCCGATGGCCGAGCACAGCGCCGAGCACAAGACGGGCCACGATCTGCTCTACGACTCCCTGTGGACGAAGGGCACGGCTTTCAGCCACGCAGAACGCCGCCGATTCGGGCTGCTGGGGCTGCTTCCTTCGGCCGAGAAGAGCCTCGAGCAGCAGACCGAACATTCATGGCGCGAGTTCAGCAGGCGCCGCGAGCCGCTGGACAGGCACATCTATCTTCGAAACCTGCAGGACCGCAACGAGACACTGTTCTACCGGGTGCTGCGCGACCATATCGCCGAAACCATGCCGATCGTCTACACACCGACCGTCGGCGAGGCCTGCCAGCGCTTCAGCGAGATCTACCGGCGCCCGCGCGGGCTGTTCGTCTCCTACCCCGACCGCGAGTTCCTGCGCGAAATGCTGCGCAACCGCCCGCGACGGGAGATCGACGTCATCGTCGTCACCGACGGCCAGCGCATTTTGGGCCTGGGCGATCAGGGCATCGGCGGCATGGGTATTCCCATCGGAAAGCTCTCGCTGTACACGCTGATCGGCGGCATCGACCCGGCCCGCACGCTGCCCGTGCTGCTGGACGTGGGTACCGACAACGTCGAGCTGCTCGAGGACCCGCAGTATCTCGGCTGGCGGCACCGCCGCATCGGTGACGACGAGTATTACTCGTTCATCGACGATTTCGTCACCACGGTGCGCGACGAGCTGCCCGACGTCCTTCTGCAGTGGGAGGACTTCGCCACCGCGCACGCGCTGCCGATCCTGCAGCGCTACCGCGACAAGCTGCTCACTTTCAACGACGACATCCAAGGCACCGCCGCGGTGACGTTGGGCGCGCTGCACGGGGCGGCCAGGGTGGTGGGGCGCCCGCTGTCACAGCAGCAGGTGGTGATGCTGGGCGCCGGCTCGGCAGGCATCGGGGTGCTCGAGATGGTGCACCGTCAGATGGTCAGCGAGGGCCTGTCGGCTCAGCAGGCGTCGACACAGATCTGGGTGGTCGACATCAACGGTCTGCTCACCGACGACCGCACCGACCTGTCCCCCGGCCAGCGGGCGTTCGCCCAACCCGCCGGGCGGGTGGCGAGCTGGAGCTTGTCCGGGCCGGCTCAGCTCGCCGACGTCATCCATCACGTCGATGCCGGCGTGTTGCTCGGATTATCGACCGCCACAGGGGCATTCACTGAGGACATCGTGCGGGAGATGGCCGCCAAGGTCGATCGCCCGATCATCTTTCCGCTGTCGAACCCGACCAGCCGGGCCGAGGCCCACCCAGCCGAACTGGACACCTGGACCGGCGGACGCGCGTTGGTGGCGACGCGTTCGCCGTTCGCGCCGCTGGAACGCGACGGGGTGCAGCGGCCGATCGCCCAATGCAACAACGCCTACATCTTCCCCGCGATGGGCCTGGCCGTCACCGCGGCGCAGGCGACACGGGTGACCGACGAGATGATGCGGGCCGCGGCCGCGGCGCTCGGCGACGCGTCTCCCGCCCTCGTCGATGCCGGGGCACCGTTGTTGCCCGCGTGGTCGGACATCCCGGATGTGGCCATACGCATTGCACAGGCGGTCGCGACACAAGCCGTCGCCGACGGCGTCGCACCCACCCGCAAGCCCGACGAGCTGGCGCAGCGGATCACCGACGTGCGGTGGACCCCCGAATACCGGGGCTGACCCCCTGCACCCCTGCCCGCCTGTACACCAGTGGGCACTCGCAAAAAAAAGTTCCGCCGGAACCGTCGGAGTTCGGCGCGCAACGGCGACGATATGGGTGTGAGCGCCGAACCGAATGGCACGGACGCTCCACGGGAGCTGCTCGCGCTGTACGACGAATCCTTACCGGTGGTGTACGGATACTTCGTCCGACGTTGTGGTGACCGTGGAACCGCCGAAGACCTGACGTCGGAAACCTTTCTGGCGGCGATGGACGCCGCGAGACGAACCGCTCCGCCACCGATCACCGTGCCGTGGTTGCTCGGGGTGGCGCGCCACAAGTTGGCCGACCACTACCGGCGCCGCCACGACCGGTTCACCACGCCGGTCGCCGAGCTGCCCGAACCCGTCGAGCCGCCCGACGACTGGGACGCCGAACTCGACCGCATCGTCGCCGAGAGTGTGCTCGCCAAGCTGCCCGAGCACCACCGCACGGTTCTGGCACTGCGCTACATGGACGACTGCTCGGTGCCCGAGTGCGCCGAGCTCATCGGCCGCACGGTGCACGCGACAGAGGCGCTGCTGGTGCGGGCCCGCAAGGCGTTTCGCGCTCACTACCCGGAACCGGAAGGGAGGCAGTCGTGAACAACAGCCACGATCCGCTGGCCGTGCTGCGCGGCGACGAACTTCCGGTCGCCCCCGACCCGGCTTTCGCCGCCGGGCTGCGCGCCCGACTGGAGTCGGCGCTTTCTCTACCGAATCGAACCGAGGAGGTCGTCATGAGTGGAACCGATACCGCCATCGCCGAGCTGTCCGAGCCCACCGTCGCGCCGACGGTCCCCCGGTCGGCGGCACTTCCGTACCTGACGGTCCGCAATGCTCGCGATGCGATCGGTTGGTACGTCGACACATTCGACGCCACGGTGGTCGGTGAACCCTTCGAGATGGACGACGGCCGCATCGGCCACGCCGAGTTGGCGATCGGCGACGGCGTGCTCTACCTCGCCGACGAGTATCCCGAGATCGGGCTGAGAGCTCCTGCAAGGCAGTCTGTTTCGGTGAGCTTGATGCTGCATGTCGCCGATACGGACGCGGTGCTCGAACGGGCTCGCAGGCACGGCGCCGAGGTGCAGCGCGAGCCGTACGAGAATTACGGCGCGCGGAGCGCAGCGATCGTCGATCCGTTCGGCCACCGCTGGATGCTCACCGGGCCCGTGACGGCTGCGGCCGTCCCGATCCAGCACGGTGACGTCGGCTACGTGTCGGTGTGGGTGCCAGATGCCGAGGCGGCCGCGCGGTTCTACGGTCATGTGCTCGGCTGGACCTATGACCCCGTGACCCAGCAGGCGACCAACACCGACCAGCGGATCGGCATCTTCAGCGTCGACAGGCCGCAGGGCATGCTCTGCTGCTACGCGGTCACCGACCTCGACGGTGCGCGGCAGTCGATCATCGACGGCGGTGGCACGGTGGGCCGGACCCAGGAACTCGACTTCGGGACCGTTCTCGACGCCACCGATCCCGCCGGGATGGCGTTCGCGGTCTTCCGGCCGGCTCCGGGCACGCCGCGTCCAGCCCTCAACGGCACAGGGCCGGGGGAACTTTCATACATCACCTATCAGGTGCCGGACTCCGCGGCGTTCAAGGCGTTCTACAGCAGGGTGCTGTTCTGGATGTTCGAGCCGGGGCGCGTCGACGATGGCTGGGGGGTGCGCGACACGCATCCGATGTCCGGCGTCGCAGGTGGCAACACCGATGCGGTGACCGTGCCGATGTGGACGGTCGACGACATCGAAGCCGCGGTGGCGCGCGTGCGGGAGGCGGGTGGCACCGTCATCGACGAGCCGTCGCAGCAGTCCTACGGGAAGTCCGCGCTGTGCACCGACGACCAAGGCACCCGCTTCTACCTCGGCGAGCTCTAGGGCCGCTCAGCCGAGGAGGTCGGCGATGGGTGCGCGCGCCGCGATCTTGGCGCGCACCTTCATCACCTTGCCCGGCATGCCACCGCCGACGACTCCGGCCACCACGCCGTCACGCTCGTAGTAGGCGAGGAACTTGCGACCGTCGTCCTCGACGACGTGGACGACGTCTTCGGCCTCCGGTTCGCCGAGGCATTGGATCTTGACGTCGTACTGGTCGCTCCAGAAGTACGGCACCGAGACCGCGGTCGGCGGCTCCTGCCCCAGCATCGCCGGCACCAGGACGCGGGCTTGGTCGGCGACGTTGCTCCAATGCTCAACGCGCACTTGGTGACCGAGGTTGTGTCGCCATGACGCAACGTCGCCGATGGCCCAGACATGCGGCGCGCTGGCGCGGCCGTGGTCGTCGCAGACCACCCCGTTGTCGAGCTTGAGGCCGCTGCCTTCGAGCCAGTCGGTCGACGGGCGCGATCCGATGCCGACGACCACCAGATCCGCTTCGAGTTCGGTGCCGTCGCTGAGCACCACCGTCTCGACGCGATCCGAGCCCCGCACTTCCGCAACGCCGACGCCACAGCGGACGTCGACACCCTCGGCGCGGTGCACCCGGGCCACCAACTCACCGATCTGCTCGCCGAGCACCGACGCCAGGGGCGCCGGTTGCGGCTCCACCAACGCGACCTCGACGCCGAGCTTGCGTAGGCTCGCCGCCACCTCGCAGCCGATGAACCCGGCTCCGACGACGACGGCGCGACGAGCCGAACCGGCCTCCTGCCGGAGGGCCACGCTCTCGTCGTAGTTGCGCAGCACGTGGATCCCCGCGAGGTCGGGGAAGGACGGAATGCGCTTGGGCACCAGACCCGTAGCGATGATGAGTTCCTCGTAGGGCAGTTCGGTGCCGTCGGCGAGCGTCAACGTCTGGGCGGCCGTGTCGACGGACCGCGCGCCGTTGCCCAGCAGCACGGTGATGTCGTTCTCGTCGTAGAACTCCGCGGGCTTTAGGCTGACGTCGTCGGTCTCGGAGCGCAGCACCTCCTTCGACAGCGGGGGCCGATCGTATGGCAGATGGTCCTCGTCGCAGACGATCGTGACCGGACCGCTGTATTCCGACCGGCGCAACTGTTCGGCGGTGCGCGCGGCCGCGAGTCCGCCGCCGACGATGACGATGCCCGCTGATGTGGTCATGGGCAGTTTCTTACACGATCCCTACTGCCTTTTGTCCGCCACCCCGGGCAATGGCGCTCAGCCGCGATCGCGGTCGATGACGTTGGTCAGCACGACGACGCTCTCGCTGCGCTCGACGTGGGCGGCCGAACGGATGCGCTCCAACGCCTCTTCGAGGTGGCGCATGTCGCGCGCCACGACGTGCAGGATCGCGTCGGCGGTGCCGGTGACGGTGGCTGCGCTGATGACTTCGGGGATGTCGATCCACGCCGCCCGCAATTGTTGTGGGGCAATGGTTCCGTGACGGAAGACCTGCACGTACGCCTCGGTGGTCCAGCCCAGGGCGGCCCGGTCGACAACGGTCGTGAAGCCGCGGATGACGCCGTTGTCGAGCATGCGGTCGACCCGGCGTTTGACGGCGGGCGCGGACAGATTGACCTGCTCCCCGATCTCGGCGTAGGTCGCGCGGGCGTCATCGGTCAGCGCCGCGAGGATCTGCTCGTCGGTCGCGTCGAGGCGCTCCACGGTCACCTCCGCACAATAAATCGCCACTTGGCGTGACTGTACACAACAAATCACTACTAGACACGCAATGAACAACAATGGATTGCAGCAGAAACCGTCTCTACCGTTGATTCATGACGTCCTTCAGTGTCGCGACGCCCTCGCGGCCGGGTCGCCACCGCAGGCGTGAAGCCCGAGCGCGCCACTACGTCATGACCGCGCCGACACACTTCACCGTCGAGTACTCGATCAACCCGTGGATGGACATCGAGACGCCCGTCGACAGCGCGCTGGCCCTCACCCAGTGGGAGACGTTGAGGCGCACGTACCAAGAACTCGGGCACGTGGTCGACCTCGTCGAGGCGGTCTCCGGACTGCCCGACATGGTGTACGCCGCCAACGGCGGCCTGGTGGTCGGCGCTACAGCGGTGGTCGCGAACTTCGCCTACCCGCAGCGCGCTGGCGAGGCGGTTGCGTACGGCGATTGGATGGTCCGCCATGGATATGAACCCGTACAGACGCGCCACACCAACGAAGGTCAGGGCGACCTTCTCGTCGCCGGTTCGATCCTGTTGGCCGGATACGGATTTCGGACGGATCGACGTGCACACGGCGAGATCGCGCAGTTGGTCGGGCGACCGACGTACAGCTTCGAGTTGATCGATCCTCGGTTCTACCACCTCGATACCGCCCTCGCGGTGCTCGACGACACTACGGTGGCGTACTACCCGCCCGCGTTCAGCAACGCCTCGCGGGTAAGCCTGCGAACGCTGTTCCCCGACGCGATCGAGGTGACTAGTTCCGACGCCTACGCCTTCGGCCTCAACGTGGTGTCCGACGGGCGCAACGTCGTGCTGCCGACCGCGGCGACCGGCTTTGCCGCCCAACTGCGCGACGCCGGGTTCAACCCCGTCGGCGTCGACCTCTCCGAACTGCTAAAGGGCGGCGGATCGATCAAATGCTGCACGTTGGAGGTGCATTCGTGACCACGTTGGAAGCGACGGGTGCCGCGATCCCGATCGTCGACGACCACTGTGTGGCGCATAACTACGACCCGCTACCGGTGGTGGCCGCCAGCGCCGAGGGCGCGTGGATCACCGATGTTCAGGGCCGTCGCTACCTGGACTGCCTGGCCGCATACTCGGCGGTCAACTTCGGCCACCGCAATCCGGAGATCACCGCGGTCGCACACACGCAACTGGACACCGTGACGTTGGTCAGCCGCGCGTTCCACTCCGACCGACTCGCGCCCTTCTGTGCGGCCCTGGCCGAGCTCTGCGGCAAAAACATGGTGCTGCCGATGAACAGCGGTGCCGAAGCGGTCGAGAGCGGGATCAAGGTGGCCCGCAAATGGGGCACCGACGTCAAGGGCGTCCCCGCCAATGCGGCAAATATTGTGGTGGCGCACAACAACTTCCATGGGCGAACCACCACCATCGTCAGCTTCTCCGACGACGAGACGGCCCGGCGCGGCTTCGGCCCCTACACCCCCGGATTCCGCGCCGTGCCGTTCGGTGACGTCGATGCCTTCACCGATGCGATCGACGACAACACCGTCGCCGTGCTGATCGAACCGATCCAGGGTGAGGCGGGAATCATCGTTCCGCCCGACGACTTCCTGCCGCACCTACGGTCGTTGTGCTCACAGCGCAACGTCCTGTTGATCGCCGACGAGATCCAGTCCGGCCTGGCCCGCACCGGAAAGACGTTCGCCTGTGAGCACTGGGGCGTGGTTCCCGACGTCTACCTACTCGGAAAGGCGCTCGGCGGAGGCGTGCTGCCATTGTCGGCGGTGGTGGCCGACTCCGGCATCCTCGGTGTACTGCATCCCGGCGAGCACGGCTCCACGTTCGGTGGAAATCCGCTGGCCGCCGCGATCGGCTCGACGGTGGTGGCGATGTTGCAGCGTGGCCAGTTCCAGCGCCGCTCAGCCGAACTTGGCGCGCATATGCACCAAAGGTTGCGGCAGTTGATCGGCCGGGGTGTCACCGCGGTCCGCGGCAAGGGTCTGTGGGCCGGCGTCGACATCGATCCGGGCTCCGGTACGGCCAAAGATGTCAGCGTGCGCTTGGCGCGCCGCGGCGTCCTCGTCAAGGACACCCATGGTTCGACCCTGCGGTTCGCTCCTCCACTGGTGATCACCGACGACGAGATCGACTGGGCCGTCGACCAGTTCGTGGCCGTTCTAGCGAACTAGCTTCAGTGCTTCATCGCGCCGCGGTCGACGGCGATCTGGCTGCCGGAAAGCGTCTTCGATCCGTCACCGGCGAGCCACGCGACGACGTCGGCCACTTCCTCGGGTTCCATGAAGCCCTGAAGACCCTTGTTCTCCTCGTCGAGCGGGTTGTACGGCATCGGCGCGAAGCTGTGCAGATAGCTCGGATGCTTGGCGAAGATAGCCATCATCGCATCCTTCTCGACCATCGGCGTCTCGATGGAGTACGGATGGATCGAGTTCACCCGGATTCCGAACTCGCCGGCCTCGATCGCCAACGAGTTGGTGAGCGCGGTCAGACCGTGCTTGGACGCCGCGTAATGCGCGTTGCCCGGGGTCGCCTTCAGCCCGGCCGACGAACTAACGATGATGACCGATCCGCCGTTACCCGCCGCGATCATCGCGGGCAGCGCCGCCCGGATGGTGCGCCACGTCCCGTTCAGATTGACGTCGATGACGGTGTCCCACTGCTCTTCCGACATCTCCCAGATGCGGCCCCAGCTGAGCACACCCGCGTTGGCGACCAGGATGTCGAGCCTGCCGAACTGTTCGAGGCCGTCGGCCACGACCTGCTGCAGCGCGGCCAGGTCTCGAATGTCGACCTCGCGGGCGAGCACTTTGCGGCCCGTCGCCTCCACCGCGCGCACCGTCTCGGCCAGTTCTTCGGAGGTCCCCATCGGGTAGGTGATGGACTCCGATATCGGGGCGCAGATGTCGATCGCGATGATGTCGGCGCCTTCGCTGGCCAGACGGACCGCGTGCGCCCGGCCCTGGCCGCGTGCGGCCCCGGTGATGAAGGCCACGCGGCCTTCCAGTGGTCGGTTGATCGCCGTCACCGCTGCTCCTTCCAGGACCCGCCCATGCGAGCGACCGTGTCTGTACGCGACACGCCGCCCCGGCGCGGACATTTGCGGTCGCTCGCCGGAGGTGAGAGCCCTCCGACAGGCTAACAGCCGAACTGAAACGTGTTCTAGAAGCCCGCGTGACTTCGGGCCGAGGCTAGAGGTCGGCGATTATCTGCTGGCGCTTCGCCGAATACTCGTCCTCGGAGACCGACCCCATCGCGCGCAGTGTCTCGAGTTCCTGCAAGCGCTGCGCGGTCGACGGTTGAGGGGGCGCGATGGAGGCCGCCGCTGACGGTGCGGCGGCAGGCGGCGGCGCAGCGGCGGCTGGCGTCTGGTGAGCGGCAGCCCGACGCACTACCTCTTGAACCTGTTGGCGCGCAGCGGGATTCGATCGCAGATCGATCATGTTATTGAGACCGATGTTGTTGGCCTTGAGAATTTGCAGAATCTCCATCAGCGGCTCGGCTTGACCGGTCAGGTCGTATGTCCGGTTGTCCTCGGCGATGGTGAAAGTGGCGGGCATCATCCCACTGACCAAGCCGCTTCGCTCCCAATCGATCTGATACTCGCTCGTCATCGGGTCGACCAGCGCGACCAGTTTCCGGTTGGTGATCATCGGCAGCCTCGCGATCGAGGCGATCACCCGATCCTGGCTGGCGAACGGCACGATGCCGGGCCCGGCGATCTGTAGGTCCAGCTTCACCAACGGTTGTTCGTTGATCCGCGTTCCGGTTTCGTGAATACCGGTGACTTGGGCGAGCGCCAGCACTCCCGTCTGCTCGAGTTCGGCGGTCCTGGCGGCCGATCGGGCTCCCCCGGCGGTGATCGCCAGTGCTATCAGCACGTCGGCGGCGGTGATCAGCAAGCCCGTCCAGAACATCCACTTCAGCATCGGGTCGCTGCCCGTGGCGAAGTAGATCACCAGGAAGATCGGCCCGACGATCCCGCACAGCAGCACGAAGGCTTGGACCTTGATGTAACGCCACAACATCGCCTGTCACGCTCCCGTCGTCCGCGGCCTGCGTGTCAGATTAACGCCAATCGACCGCTTGGGAGCCGTATCGTCGGGCGATGCCGTCGGGAACAGACACCCGGTCGCGGTGGACCCTGGCGGCCGTCGCTATGGCACTGTTCTGTGTACAGATCGACTACTTCGCGATGAATCTCGCCCTTCCCCGGATGGCCGACGAGTTCGGCACCAGCACATCGGACCTGCAGTGGATCATCAGCGTGTACATGCTCGCTCTGGGCGCCTTCATGGTGCCCGCGGGCCGTATCGGCGACATCTTCGGCCGACGAAGGGCGCTGCTGACGGGCGTCGCGTTGTTCGGGGCGGCTTCGGTGGCCTGTGCGCTGGCGCCGTCTGTGGGCGTGCTGATTGCCTTCCGGGTGGCGCAAGGGATCGGCGCAGCCTTGATCTTCCCTGTGTCCGTCAGCGTGCTGACCAACGCCTACCAGAGCGGCAAGGCCAGCCACGCGATCGGATTGACCTATGGCATTGCGGCTTTGGGGAACGCGGCAGGCCCGCTCATCGGCGGGCTGTTCACCGCTACCATCGGCTGGCGGTGGATCTTCTGGCTCAACCTGCCTCTGACCCTGGTGTCGCTCGCGATCGGGGCCCGTGTCGTCACCGAGTCTTTCGATGAGTCGGCGCCACGGCGCATCGACGTGGCCGGACTGGCGCTCATCAGCACGGGAATCGGATTGTTCACCTTGACCTTTGATCGCGCGCCCGGCTGGGGGTGGCTGTCGGTGACGACGCTGATCGCGTTCTCCGGTTCACTGCTTGCGCTGGCCGCCTTCGTCGTCGTCGAGAACAGAGTCCGGTGGCCGCTGGTCGATCTGTCGCTGGTCCGCAACGCGAGATTCACGATTCTGGTGACGGCCGGCGCGGTCGCCAACATCGCGTACGCGGTGACCATCTTCTTGTCCACGGTGTCCCTGCAGGACGTTCGTGGACTGGACCCGTTGACCGCCGGGCTGGCTTTCCTCGGCCCGTCGGTGGGAGCGGCCATCGGCGGTGTGCTCGCGGGCAGGCTCGCCACCCGTCGCGCACCGGCATTGGTGATGGGTGCGACGACGGTCGTCGCCGCCCTGAGCCTCTGCGCACTCGCCGGATCCCGCGGGTGGGCGCTCTATCTGCTCGCGCTCAGCGCGTGCGGTCTGACTCTCGGACTTGTCTATGCGTTCACGACGGTCGCGACGCAGGCGGTGGTGCGGCCCGAACGGGCCGGAGAGGCGGCCGGGGTCACGCTGACGGTACTGGTATCGCTGGCCGGAGTCGGTGTCGCGGTGTCATCGACCGTACTGGAAGTGTTGCAGCACAACGGATTATCAGCTGCGCGTGCGATCGACTCCGTGCTTGCCGTGCTCGGTGTGCTACTTCTGGCCGCCGGCGCGGTTGTGCTGTGGACCGCCCGGCGCGCGGTTACTCGCTCGGCGCTGCCGCAGCCAGAGGCGTCGCCGCGGCCAGCGGGATGACCGGAAGGGCCTCGGGCGCATCAGGCGTGACGGGGCCCGGGCCGATGAGTTGATACAGCGGCTGAGTCCAGCGGTATCCACCGGAAGACTTCGTATAGCTGGTGTGGATCAGCGTCGCGACCTTCGACACTTCTTCGGCCTCGGGGTCGTAGTCGCAGACCGCATCGCCGAGCTCACACACGCTGATTGTGCGCGCGCCGATGGCTGGCGGAAGC
Organism: Mycobacterium neumannii; assembly: GCF_002245615.1. Taxonomy (NCBI): domain Bacteria; kingdom Bacillati; phylum Actinomycetota; class Actinomycetes; order Mycobacteriales; family Mycobacteriaceae; genus Mycobacterium; species Mycobacterium neumannii. The sequence goes on from NZ_NKCO01000006.1 coordinate 83,117, forward strand.
GGCTTGGGTGCGTGAGCGAGAATCGGCCAGTCCTGCGCGACTCCCTTGCCGGCGCCGGGGACGCTGGTAACCGAGCCGATGTTGATGGTCGGGTCGGCGGGCAGGCGGTCACCGTCGGCGATCAGCAACGCGGCCACCACGTTCGGGTTCGTCCCGGCGGCGTGCAGATTGCGGTGCACCACCATCGCGCCCTGCGAATAGCCGGCGAGCACCACCTTCGACTCCGGGCAACGCTGGGTGAACGCCGTGTACTGCGACTCGAGAGCGGCCGCGCCGGTGTCGACGCTGCCCATGAAGCCGAGCCACTCCCCGACGCCGCCGTCGTCATCGGGCACCGCGATCGCGGGGTACGCGACGGCCTCGGCCGTCATCGTCCGCCCGTCGGCGGTCACCAGCTGCTGCACGTCGAGGTAGGACTGGTAGATGTCGTCGCCCATTCCGGCGTTCGAGCTCAGGTCGCCGTCACGCTGTCCGGACCCCGCGGCGCCGAACCAGTGCACATCGGGGCAGCCGGGCGCGGCCTGAGCCGAAGCCGTGGAAAGCCCCGCGAATGCGGCGCCCGCGATCGCGGCGGCGCTGGCGAGCGTGGTGAGACGACCGAACATGAACCCTTACCCTTCTTCGCCCCGACCAGGGCATACGCGAAGTACATCGTCGCCGCGTCCGCGTGCGTTACTCCCCACATTCGCGAGACGTACACAAGGGTCGCGATCGTCGAAGAATCGCAGCCCCCTTGTACGTCTCGCGAAGCACACACACGAAAGCGGCGCCCACCGGAAAGGTGAGCGCCGCTTTGCGACTGGCTTCAGATCACTTGACGATCTTGGTGACCCGGCCGGCACCGACGGTACGGCCGCCCTCGCGAATCGCGAAGCGCAGACCCTCGTCCATGGCGACGGGCTGGATCAGCTTGACCGAGATGTCGGTGTTGTCGCCGGGCATCACCATCTCGGTGCCCTCCGGCAGCGTCACGACGCCGGTCACGTCCGTGGTGCGGAAGTAGAACTGCGGACGGTAGTTGTTGAAGAACGGCGTGTGCCGGCCGCCCTCGTCCTTGGACAGGATGTAGACCTGGCCCTCGAACTCGGTGTGCGGCGTGGTGGTGCCGGGCTTCACGACGACCTGACCGCGCTCGACGTCCTCACGCTTGATGCCGCGCAGCAGCAGACCGACGTTGTCGCCGGCCTGACCCTGGTCGAGCAGCTTGCGGAACATCTCGACACCGGTGACCGTGGTCTTGGTGGTGTCGGGGCGAATGCCGACGATCTCGACTTCCTCGTTCACGTTGATCACGCCACGCTCGACGCGACCGGTGACCACGGTGCCGCGGCCGGTGATGGTGAAGACGTCCTCGACGGGCATCAGGAACGGCTTGTCGGTCTCGCGGACAGGGTCCGGGATCGACTCGTCGACGGCCTCCATGAGCTCCTCGACCGACTTGACCCACTTCTCGTCGCCCTCGAGCGCCTTGAGCGCCGACACGCGGATGACCGGGGCCTCCTCGTCGAAGTCCTGGGCGGCCAGCAGTTCGCGGACCTCCATCTCGACGAGCTCGATGAGCTCCTCGTCATCGACCGCGTCGGCCTTGTTCAACGCGACCAGGATGTAAGGCACGCCGACCTGACGGGCGAGCAGCACGTGCTCGCGCGTCTGCGGCATCGGGCCGTCGGTCGCCGCGACCACCAGGATCGCGCCGTCCATCTGGGCGGCACCGGTGATCATGTTCTTGATGTAGTCGGCGTGACCGGGGGCATCGACGTGCGCGTAGTGGCGCTTGTCGGTCTGGTACTCCACGTGGGAGATGTTGATCGTGATGCCGCGCTGACGCTCCTCAGGCGCATTGTCGATCTGGTCGAATGCGCGCGACTCGTTCAACTCCGGGAACTTGTCGTGCAGCACCTTGGTGATTGCTGCGGTCAGCGTCGTCTTGCCGTGGTCAACGTGACCGATGGTCCCGATGTTGACGTGCGGCTTCGTCCGCTCGAACTTCGCCTTCGCCACTGTGTGGTCCTCCTGGACTGTTAGTGCTTGTCTAAAGCAGTGTTGATCTTTGCAGTTGTTTCTCGCCGCGAACCAACCGGGGTTACTGCCCGGTCGCCTTCGCGATGATCTCCTTCGACACGGCCGCCGGAACTTCGGCGTACGAGTCGAACACCATGGAGTAGTTAGCCCGGCCCTGGGTCTTCGACCGAAGGTCGCCGACGTAGCCGAACATCTCCGACAGCGGTACCAGCGCCTTGACGACGCGGGCACCCGATCGCTCCTCCATGGCCTGGATCTGACCACGGCGGGAGTTCAGGTCACCGATCACTTCACCCATGTAGTCCTCGGGTGTGGTCACTTCGACCGCCATGATCGGCTCGAGGATCACCGGCTGCGCAGCCTGTGCCGCTTTCTTCAGCACCTGCGAACCTGCGACCTTGAAGGCCATTTCCGATGAGTCCACCTCGTGGTAGGCGCCGTCGAGCAGCGTGACCTTGAGGTTGACCAGCGGGTAGCCGGCCAGCACGCCGTACTGCATGGCGTCCTGGGCGCCGGCGTCGACCGACGGGATGTACTCGCGAGGGATACGGCCGCCGGTGACCTTGTTCTCGAACTCGTAGGTCGCCCCGTCCTCGCCGGTGAACGGCTCGAGGTCGATGATGACCTTGGCGAACTGGCCCGAACCACCCGTCTGCTTCTTGTGGGTGAACTCGACCTTCTCGACCTTGCGCTTGATGGTCTCGCGGTAGGCCACCTGCGGCTTACCGACGTTGGCCTCGACCTTGAACTCACGCTTCATCCGGTCGACGAGGATGTCGAGGTGAAGCTCGCCCATCCCGCCGATCACGGTCTGGCCGGTCTCCTGGTCCAGGTGGACCTTGAACGTCGGGTCCTCTTCGGCCAGCTTCTGGATCGCCGTACCGAGCTTCTCCTGGTCGCTCTTGGTCTTGGGCTCGATGGCCACCTCGATGACCGGGTCCGGGAACGTCATCGACTCGAGCACGATCTGCTCGTTGGCGTCCGACAGCGTGTCACCGGTGGTGGTGTCCTTGAGACCGATCACCGCGTAGATGTGCCCCGCGGACGCCCGTTCAACAGGGTTCTCCTTGTTGGCGTGCATCTGGAACAGCTTGCCCAGCCGCTCCTTCTTGCCCTTGGTGGAGTTGATGACCTGCGAACCGGACTCGACGGTGCCGGAGTAGACGCGAACGTAGGTCAACTTGCCGAAGAACGGGTGCACCGCGATCTTGAACGCGAGCGCGGAGAACGGCTCGTCGGTCGACGGCTTGCGGCTGATGGCCTCGTCCTCTTTACCGGGCACGTGACCCTGCACGGACTCGACGTCCAGGGGCGACGGCAGGTAGTCGATGACCGCGTCGAGCATGGGCTGCACGCCCTTGTTCTTGAACGCGCTGCCGCACAGCACCGGGTACAGCTCCGAGTTGACGGTCAGCTTGCGGATCGCGGCCTTGATCTCGTCGACCGAGATCTCCTCGCCGCCGACGTACTTGTCCAGCAGGTCCTCGTCGGTCTCGGCGACGGCCTCGAGCAGCTTGGTGCGGTACTCCTCGGCCTTCTCGGCCAAGTCGGCGGGGATGTCCTCGACCTCGTACTTCTCCCCGAGGGCGGTCTCGCCGCGCCACACCTTGGCGCGCATCTCGACCAGGTCGACCACGCCGATGAAGTCGTTCTCCGCGCCGATCGGCAGCTGAATCACCAGCGGCGTGGCGCCGAGGCGCTCCTCGATGGTGCGCACGGTGAAGTAGAAGTCCGCGCCCAGCTTGTCCATCTTGTTGACGAAGCAGATGCGCGGCACGTCGTACTTGTCGGCCTGGCGCCACACCTGCTCGGACTGCGGCTCCACGCCCTCTTTACCGTCGAACACCGCGACGGCGCCGTCGAGCACACGCAGGCTGCGCTCCACCTCGACGGTGAAGTCAACGTGGCCCGGGGTGTCGATGATGTTGATCTGGTTGTCATTCCAGAAACAGGTGACAGCCGCGGAGGTGATGGTGATACCGCGCTCCTGCTCCTGCTCCATCCAGTCGGTGGTCGAAGCGCCGTCGTGCGTCTCACCGATCTTGTAGTTGACACCGGTGTAGTACAGGATGCGTTCGGTCGTCGTGGTCTTACCGGCATCGATGTGCGCCATGATGCCGATGTTGCGGACCTTGTTCAGGTCGGTAAGCACGTCCTTCTGTGCCACAGAAGTCTTCTCTTTCGCTTGGTAGTTGCTGTTGTCATTTCGCCCCGGCGACACCGCTCTGTGCCATGTCGCGCCCGCGACTCCGGGGCGTCACATCACCAGCGGTAGTGCGCGAACGCGCGGTTTGCCTCGGCCATCTTGTGGGTGTCCTCACGCCGCTTGACGGCGGCACCCAGACCATTGCTGGCGTCGAGGATCTCGTTCGCCAGACGCTCGATCATCGTCTTCTCGCGACGGGCCTTGGAGAAGCTGACCAGCCAACGAAGTGCCAGCGTGACCGAGCGATCCGGACGCACCTCCACGGGAACCTGGTAGGTGGCGCCGCCGACGCGACGGCTGCGAACCTCGAGTGCCGGCTTGACGTTGTCCAGAGCGCGCTTGAGGGTGACCACCGGATCGGTGCCGGTCTTGTCGCGGGCCTGTTCGAGCGCACCATAAACAATGCGCTCGGCCAACGATTTCTTCCCGTCCATCAGAACCTTGTTGACCAGCTGAGTCACCAGCTGCGACCCGTACACCGGGTCGTTGACCAACGGACGCTTGGGCGCCGGTCCCTTGCGCGGCATCAGCTCTTCTCCTTCTTGGCGCCGTAGCGGCTGCGCGCCTGCTTGCGGTTCTTCACGCCCTGGGTGTCCAGAGAGCCGCGAATGATCTTGTAGCGCACGCCGGGCAGGTCCTTCACACGGCCGCCGCGCACCAACACCATCGAGTGCTCCTGCAGGTTGTGGCCCTCGCCCGGGATGTAGGCGGTGACCTCGACCGCGCTGGTCAGCTTGACGCGCGCGACCTTCCGAAGCGCCGAGTTCGGCTTCTTCGGGGTGGTCGTGTACACGCGGGTGCACACTCCGCGGCGCTGCGGGCTGCCCTTGAGGGCCGCAGTCTTCGCCTTGGCGGGCTTGTCGTGGCGACCCTTGCGGACCAGCTGCTGGATGGTTGGCATCTACCGGCTTTCTGTGTTGCTGCTTCTTAAGTTCTGGTCAAGTCTGTGTACTGCGCTTTTGCCCCGGGCACGTACCCCGCGACCGGGTGTGTCGCACGCGCCCGTCCGAAGCAATTCGAAGGCATTGCCTCAATTCTCGGAGCATGGCGACATGCGAATTGGCCCGGCGTGCAGGCGCGCTTAGCAGGTCCTTTTCGTACACGGCCCCGCGAAGCGCCTTATCTGCCAGGCACGATCGTCCACAATACCAGGACAGGGGCAGCGCTCCAAACCCGTCGATTGTGCCCTAACCGCAGGTCAGATGACATTCTCCGGATGCCTGTGGCGTATGTGGCTAACGACGCTCCATCCCGGAGGCCAATCGCATCACCATATCGCTGTACACCGCGTCGGTGTCGATACCGTCCATCGCCCCGGTCATCTCCAGCAGGACGAAACCGTGCATCGCCGACCAGAATTCCAATGCCGCATAGAACGCGTTCTCACCCTCGAGACCGTAGGAGGCCAGGACCGCGATGACGGGTGCGGCGGCCGCCCGGGTGGCTTCGGTGAACTCCGGGTCGTCGCCACCGAGCGGCATCCTGGTGAAGGCCGAATACCGTCCCGGATGGTGATGTGCATAGCTGCGGTAAGCACTGGCCATCGCGGTCACCGCATCGTCGCGGGTGCGGCCCTCCGCGACGTTGGTGAGCATGCCGATGAGGTCGCCGACGACGCGCATCCGCACTGTTCTGCGCAGGTCCTCGAGGCTGTTGACATGGTTGTAGAGCGATGGGCCCTTGGTGCCGAGCTGGGTGGCGAGCGCGTTGATGGTCAGCGCATCCCAGCCTTCGCGATCCAGGAAGGTCAGCGCGGCGTTGACGATCGTCTCGCGACTGAGCCGGGGGGCTTTCCTGGTGGACGTGCTCGGGGGCTGTGCCATGCGCGCTTCGCCCCCTGCCGTCTCAATCTGTCCAAGTTGATACCCGGAGAAAACTAACACCTCTAGTTCCCTCGCAGTCAGTTGACGCGCTCCTGACTGAGCTCGGCGAGTTGTTCGGTGATCGAGCACAGATCGGGCAGCGTCGCGGGGTTCATGGTCTGGATGGACCAGGTGATGACGTCGCCGCCCTTGGCGACATAGAAGCTGCACGCATTTCCGTCGAACGCCTTGAAACCTTTGTTGCCGTCCACGGAGAGTTCGGTCAAGGTGCGACCGGCCTGTTGTTCCAGCGACCGCTCGGTGTCCATATCGCTGCCGCGGTACCACCAGGTCGAAATACCCATCCCCGCGCCGACGGTGCCGAACATGGTGTTCTCCTGCCAGAAGCAGCCCGCGTCGCTGACGACCGTCTTGGTGAACCCGTCCGTCCCGGCGGCCGCCGCGATGTCGGCGTCGGTGATGCCGTTGCAGTCCACGCTGCGGAATCCGCCGTCCGGGTTCGCGGGCGCCGGAGAGGCCGGCGCGTCATCGGACGATCCGCAGGCCGTCAGCGCGGCGGCGCAGGCGGCGAGCGCGACGAGTCGGCGAGTCCAGCGGGCGGGCACGGGTCACATCTCCGACTTCAGGGTGGCCGAGAGGAGATCCTGCGCTTCCTGGCACGGATCGCCGGCGCGCTGATCGCGAAACTGCACCCACCAGCTCAGCACCCCGCTGCCCGCCGCGGCGGTGACCGAGCATGCCGCGCCTGTGACGTCGCGGCGCGCGACGAAAGCCGGATGGCGTTCCACGACGGTCTCGGTGATCTTCGCGCCGCGCTCGGTGGCCAACGCGTGTTCGCGATCGAGGTTTCCGGTCTGGAACCAGGAGAACGTCGCGTCAATCGTCACGTCGCCGCGGAACGCCACGTACTGGCAGACCGCTCCGCTGTAGGGCCGCACGACACTGTCGGCGCCCAGGATCTCCTGGACGGTGTCGTCGTCGAGCAGGGCGCAGCGGTCGTCGACGTACCCGTAGTTCCGTTCGGGATCCGGTACGGCAGGCGTGGCTCGCTGCGCGGTTCCGTTGACGGTCTCAGCACACCCCGCCACCGTCACCACCGCCACGACCGCCGCGACAGCAATCGGAAACCGCCAACGCATCGCCGCTCACGCTACCCAGCGCGACCGTTAATAGCGACTCGGGTGAACGTCTGTGGATCTCGCCGGTCGCGACGTACGCTTCCTCCATGATGTGGACAGCTGTGACTCGGTCACTGACGGCATCCGCCGTGGTGTTCCCGCTGATCCTCGCCGCTCCCGTGGCGCAGGCGGAACCGGTGGTCTGCAACCCGTTGGCCCGCGAGTGCGCCGACAACAGCGTCGTCGGTCGCCATCAGGGAACCGACACCACCATCACCGGTATCGGTGTCGTCGAGACGATCGACTGCGCCAACTCCACGCTGCTCGTCAACGGCGCGAACAATCAGATCACCACGCTGGGCACCTGCTGGGCGGTGACGATGCAAGGCAACGGCAATGTCGTTGTCGCCGACAACGTGATCAACGACATCACGGTCTACGGGTGGGACCAGACCGTGTTGTACAAGAACGGCAACCCGATCGTCTTGGACCGCGGACGTGAACTGGGAATGACCAACCGCATCAACCGGGTACCCGCATGAGCATGCGAGCCACCACCATCGCCTATCCCCTCATCGGTGCGGCCGCCGCCGCGTTTCTGTTCACCGGCTGCGGATCTGAAAGCTCGGACACCAACACCCCCACCGCGACGGCGGGCACGTCCGGCGCCCAGGTCGAGGTCGGCAACACGATCAACTACGGCTCATTCGGCACGACCGCCGACATCGACTGCGCCGACGGCAAATCGCTCAACATCGGCGGGTCGAACAACACCCTCACGGTGAAGGGCACCTGTGCGAACGTGAATATCGGCGGCGCCGACAACAAAGTCACCTTCGAGCGGGTCGACAAGGAGATCAGCGTCGTCGGCCTCAACAACACGGTGACCTACAAAGACGGTGATCCGAAGATCAACGACACCGGCAGCAACAACACGATCACCAAGGGCTGAAACCGCTCTCTTCTGCGCGAGAGACCGTGTCTGCACAAGACACGCCGCGGGTCTGCGGCACTCTGCGGTCGCTCGCGCCGGGTCGACGGTCCGCAGGCTGCGCTAGGCGTTGGCGCCGTGCCTGCCCGCACCGGCCGCGAAACGGGCTGCCCCCTCCAGGGATTCGGCGGCGACGCGCGACATGCTGCCGAACTCGAAGTCCATCGCCTCGGGCTCCGAGCGGCCCCACTGGCTCAGAGCCGACAGACGATCGGCACGCATGCACTGCTGCGGCAGCTGGGCCAGTTCCGCTGCGAGTTGCTCCGCCCGCTGTCGCGCTTCACCGGTGGGCACCACTCGGTTGGCCAAACCCATCGCCAAGGCCTCGGCCGCGTCGACGGCGCGGCCGGTGAGGATGAGGTCCATCGCCCGGCTGTGGCCGATCAACCGCGGTAACCGCACGGTCCCACCGTCGATCAGCGGGACACCCCAACGCCGGCAGAAGACCCCCATGATCGCGTCCTCCTCGACGACGCGCATATCGCACCACAACGCCAGCTCCAGACCGCCGGCAACAGCGTAGCCGCTGACCGCCGCGATCACCGGTTTGGACAACACCATTCGACTCGGACCCATCGGACCGGGGCCGGTGCGGTGTACCGGGTTGGCATCGGACGTTCCGAATGTCTTCAAATCGGCTCCGGCACAGAACGTTCCGTTGTCACCCCACAACACCGCGACGGAGGCCGAGTCGTCCTTGTCGAACTCGTCGAAAGCGGCGTACAACCCGGCGGCGGCCGGGCCGTTGACGGCATTGCGCGCCTCGGGTCGATTCATGATCACCGTCGTCACGGCGCCGTTCTTCTCGACCCGCACTCCGCCCGTCATCTCGCCTCCATCAGTTGGTCGCGTCGCGTGAGCGACAATCCAGCGTTGTCGCGCCGCGCAGACAACTCCGCGGCGAAGTCGTTGTAGGCCTGGCGCAGCGCCGCGCCCGGCCAGTCGTCGGGCAGCAGTTCCTCCGGCAACACCGGATCGGTGAGCAGGTGACGCACGATTGCGGTCGCAGCGACGAACCGGTCGGGAACCTCGGGCGCCGAGTCGATCTCGTCGAGCAACGACTTGCCCTCCCGCGCCCAGGCCGGCAGATCCCACAGCAGGCATACCAACTCGGCGGGTTCGGCGTCACGGGAAACCAACAGCCGCACCCGCTGCATCACCTCGGGTGGCAGCGCGGTGTCCAGGTTGTCCGGTCGCAGCCACACCCCCTCGCGCAGTTCGGCGAATCGGCCGTCCTGCAGAGTGCTTCGCAAACCGGCCCTGGCGCGGGGGTCGGACCCGATGCTGGTGATCACCACCGTGGTCCAGTCACCGCGCCACGGCCGCGCCCGGGGGTTGATGGCGTCGTCCTGCCGTCGTTGCCGCGCCAGCAAGCGGTCGGACAACCGGTAGCCGTCCTCGGAACGAACCAGATCGCCTGCGCCGACCATCCGCGTCAACGCGACCCGCACCGTCGACTCCCTGATGCCGAAATCTGCTGTGAGCTTGACCAGTTCGCTCGCGGTCGCCCATGCCGGGTGCGCCCCCAACAGGACGCTCAGCACGACGGAGCGGGCCGTCATCCGCGAGATCGACTTCGTCATCAGACTTCCGAAGCCCTGCGTCCGTGGTCGCCGAACGGCTCGTCGCGCTGCCGGACCGCTTCCCGGAAGCCGTGTTCGCGTGACTGGGCGACGAATGCGTGCCCTTCTGGGGTGTGGCGGGCGATGCCGTCGAAGACGGTGGAGACCATCGCGCTGTTGGCCGTCCCCTGCGAATACAGCGCGGAGTTCATCGCCAGCTTGACCATGATCAGCTGGTTGATCGGTACGCGGGAGATCCGCTCCACCAACCGTTCGGTGCGCGCGTCCAGCTCCTCGGGCGACGGCGCCTCGACCGCCAACCCCCATTCGGCGGCCTGCGCACCCGTTATCGAATCCCCGGTCAGCAGAAGTCGTTTGGCGCGCTGATCGCCGAGCCGGTGGGCCCACATCCCGGCCGCGGGCACCCCCCACACGCGGGTCGGCGGGTAGCCGATCTTGGCGTCTGAAGCGGCGATCACCTGATCGGCGTGCAGCGCGATGTCGGTGCCGCCGGCGACACAGTAACCGTGGATCTTGACCACCGTGGGCTTGTCACAGTGCATCAGGCTGGAGAAGCCGCGGACGAACCTACTCATCATCTGGTAGTCGATCATCGGGTCCCACGGCTGATCCGGCAGGTGGTTGACGGCCTGCGTCCTGCCCGACAGTACGGTGTCGCGGTAGGGGCTACCGCCACCGGCAGACGACGATCCCTCGGCGTAGGCGGACAGATCGAATCCGGCGCAGAACCCTTCGCCCCGACCGGAAACCAGAATCACGTGCACGTTCGGGTCGAGGTCGGCGCGTTCCACGAGCGCGGACAACTCCAGCGGTGTGTCCGCGACGATCGCGTTGCCCTTCTCCGGCCGGTTGAACGTGATGCGGGCGACCCGGTCCGTGACCTCGTAGGTCATCGTCTTCAGGTCGTCGAAGTCGACCGGCCTGATCGCGTGGGTCATCCCTTGACCAAAGCACGTTCGATGATCGGCGCGAGATCGAGTCCGGTGGGCAGGGTTCCGAACGCACCGCCCCAGGCGCCACCCATCCGGGTGGCCAAGAACGCCTCCGCGACGGCGGGATGCCCGTGGCGCACCAACAGCGAACCCTGCAGCGCGAGGCTGATGTCCTCGGCGACCTTGCGGGCGCGGTACTGAATGGTCTCAAGGTCACCCAGGGCCGGCCGTAAGGCCTCGACGTGGGCATCGAGTCGCGCATCCGCACCCGCGGTCCGACCGAGTTCGTCGAACAGCACGTCGATGCACTCCGGGCGAGTCGCCATGGCGCGCAACGTATCCAGCGCGCTGACGTTGCCAGACCCCTCCCAGATGCCCATCAGCGGCGCTTCCCGGTACAGCCGCGGCATGCCCGACTCCTCGACATAGCCGTTGCCGCCCAGGCACTCCATCGCCTCGGCCGCGTGCGGGGTGGCGCGTTTGCACACCCAGTACTTGCCGGCCGCCAGGCCGATGCGCCGCAGCAGGGTCTCGCGGGTGTCGCCGCGCACCGCGGCATCGGTCGCGCCGGCCATGCGCATCGCCAGGACCGTGGCCGCCTCAGCCTCGACCGCGAGGTCGGCCAGCACATTGCGCATCAGCGGCTGATCAATCAGGTACTCGCCGAACGCCTTTCGGTGCTGGGTGTGATGGATCGCGCGGGCCAGCCCGTTGCGCATGCTGGTCGCGCTGCCGAGCGTGCAGTCCAAACGTGTCAGGTTGACCATCTCGATGATGGTCGGCACGCCGCGGCCCTCTTCGCCGACGAGCCAGGCGACCGCGCCGTCGTATTCCACTTCCGACGACGCGTTGGCGTGGTTGCCGAGCTTGTCTTTGAGCCGTTGCAGAAACATCCGGTTGCGGCTGCCGTCGGGCAGAACTCGCGGCAACAGGAAACACGAGAGCCCGCCGGGCGCTTGGGCGAGCACCAGGAAGATGTCGCACATCGGCGCCGAGGTGAACCACTTGTGCCCGCGCAGCAAGTAACTGCCGTCGCCATTGGGGGTCGCCTCGGTGGTGCCGGCCCGCACATCGGAGCCGCCCTGCTTTTCAGTCATCGACATGCCTGCGGTGATACCGGCCTTGGTGGTGGGCACCTTGAGATCGGGGTCGTACTCGCGACTGACCAGCAGCGGTTCGTACACCGCCGCCAGTTCGGGGTTGTGGCGCAGTGCAGGCACCACGGCGTAGGTCATCGAAATCGGGCAGATGTGACCGGGTTCGGGCGTCCACACCGAGGTCTTGGCGGCGCGCACGACGTGTGCTCCGGGCCGGTCGTCGGCCCACGGTGCGGCGTGCAAGCCGTGCTTGATGGCCACGCTCATCAGCGAGTGGTAGGCGGGATCGTATTCGACCTCGTCGACGCGATGGCCGTAGCGGTCGTGAGTACGCAGAATCGGCTGGTTGCGGTCGGCCAGCTCGCCCCAGCGCTGCGCCTGCCTAGAGCCCGACAGCGCACCCAACTCGGTGACCTCGTCGAGGCCCCATTCGCCGCCCTCGCGGATCAGCGCCTCGGTGAGAACGGGCGAGGTCGCCGGGTTGTAGTCCTCCAGCGGGGGGACCTGGTTGGTGACGACATGCGTATCTGGCATGAGACCACTATTACACTTTTACGAACAGCTGCACAATAGTCGTAATAGCGGGTGGGGATCGGTCAGCGGCTGTCGAGTTCGGCGACGACGTCTCGGCGGCGCGGCTCCGGTTTCCCAACGGGCTCCGGTTTGGCAACGGGCGCCGGTTTCGCAACGGGCGTCGGTGCTACCGGCGGGTCGGGCTCGGCCGACGGCTCGGGGGCGTCCGGTCGCTCGTAGAACGGAACCATCTCGACGGAGCGCCCCACAGCGCGCGACGCCCTCGCTCGTCGCCACTTCCCGTAACGGTGGAGGACGACGATGACCGCGGCGGCCAGCGCCCAGCCGAGCAGGATGTCGATGACGTAGTGCTCGGCGGTGTACACCAGCGTGAAAGCCATCAGGAGCACATAAGCCGCGAGCACTGGACGCCACGCTCCGTGCACGCGATGCCACAGGAAGGCCGCGACCGCTGCCGTCATGCCGGCGTGCAGGGACGGTATCGCCGCCACCAGGTTGACACTGGCCTGGCCGGCATCGAGCAGCGCGCTGGCGGTATGCATGTTCAGGTTGCCCCAGCCGCGTCCGACAATCCGCTCGATCCACGGATTCGCCCCGTCCTGACTGGATTGCATCGCCCCGAGCACACCGCCGTCGGGCACTTCACGCGCCGAGCGGAACATGCAGGGCGCGAACGCCGGTCCGCCCTCGACGTCGGCAGGGGTGCAGCGGGCCGCGGCCCACGGTGGCGCGGCCGGAACCAGCGCGTAGATGGCCAAGCCCGCGAAGTTCAAGCCGACGAACAGGCGCACAAACGCCTTCCACTCCGCGCGATCACGCAGCCACAGCACCCCGGCCACCACGTACGGCAGGATGAAGAACGACATGTAGACGCAGCTCAGGACGACTTCCCACCACGGTGGTTGTCCCTGTTTGAGCTGCTCCTGAAGCCACACGGTCGGCACGGTGCCGAAGAAAAGCCAGCGATCGGCCTCGACGGGCCAGTCCCACAGCGTCGGTCGCCCGATCATGTCCGCGGCGCCCCTGCTCAGGTCGTAGGCGAGCAGGATCAGCGCGAACGGAAGCCAGTCGCGAATGACATAGAGCATGCGGCGGACCTGACCGATGCTCGCAGCCAGCAGGCCGGTGGCGATGTAGAGCAGCACCAGCTCACGGTTGAAGGCGAAACCCTCGGTGACTGTGCGGTACACGATGACCGCAGCCCATATCGCGACGGCGATCCTGCGCACGTACTTGAGCCGGCGGTCCCGCGTCTGGGCTGTCTCGGGGGCGCGCTGCGACGCAACTGACGACTCGTCGACCGCAGACACTTAGTTGAATCTAGTTCACCCCGCAGTTGCCGCGCGTTCGACTGCGGTTCGGTTATCAGGTCGTGATGTGCTCGCGCAGGAAGGCGATGTCGTCTTTGCGACCCTCGTCTGCGGTTTCGCAGATGACGGGTGCGCCCGCGGCCTGCACCACCGCGACCAGCAACTGCGGATCGATCTGGCCGGTGCCGAAGTTGGCGTGCCGGTCGGCGCCCGACCCGGCCGCATCGCGCGAGTCGTTGCAGTGCACCAAATCGATGCGTCCGGTGATGGCTTTGATCCGGTCGACGGCGTCGATCAGCTTCTCCCCTGCGGCCCACGCGTGGCAGGTGTCCAGGCAGAAGCCGATTTCCTTGTCGCCGATGTGGTCCCACAACCGGGCGATGACGTCGAAGTGGCGGGCCATCGCGTGGTCGCCGCCCGCGGTGTTCTCCAGATAGACGGGCACATCGGTTTCGAGGTAATCCAACGCCTTGACCCAGCGTTCGAAACCGGCTTCCCAGTCTTTGTCGTCGGCGTGACCGCCGTGCACGATGACCGCCGTCGCGTTGATCTCCGACGCCGCGTCGCAGGTGTCCTGCAGGATCTTGCGCGACGGGATACGCACCCGGTTGTTGGCCGACGCGACGTTGATCAGGTACGGCGCGTGGACGTAGAGGGGGACGCTGGACGCCTTGAGCGTCTCGGCGTCGTCTCGCGGTTTGGGTTTCTTCCAGCTCTGCGGGTTGCCGAGGAAGAACTGCACCACGTCGGCGCCGTCAGCTTCCGCCGCGGCCAGGGGGTCGTCACCGTGGACGTGCGAACCGATGAGCACGACGCCAGTCTAGGCAGAGCCAACGACATGACTGGCCGGGACCATCTCTCCCCGCCGCCTAGGCTCGGAGCGTGGGATCTGGAAGCGACCCGTCTCCGTTCTCGTCGTGGTCGGATACGGTCGCTTCCGCCCGTTCGACCCTGCAACGTCGCGCGATTTCGACGCTGTCGCGTGCGCCCCGGCCGGTGCGGCAGGCAGGCCGGCTGATCGCCCGCACCGTCAACGACACGCTGCGTGACCGCGTACCGGGCTTGGCCGCCGAGGTCGCGCTGTTCTCCCTGATCTCGCTGCCGTCGCTGTTGATTGCTGTCCTCGGCTCGCTCGGGTTCATCGCCGAAGCGCTCGGCCCTGAAGGCACCGCGCGACTACATCGGCTGCTGCTCGAGGTGCCCAACTCCTTCCTTGCCGAGCGAACCTTCGAGTCGTATCGGCGCGTGGTCGAGGCGGGGCTCATGCAATCGCGCGGAAGCGTGATCTCCATCGGAATTGTGCTGAGCCTGTGGACGGGTTCACGGGCGGTCAATCGGTACCTGGAGACGATCACGATCGCCTACGGTGTCGAGCCCAGGCCTGCTTGGCGACGACGGCTGCTTGCGTTGGGGCTGACCGCAGGCGGGCTACTCGGCGCAGTGGCGATTCTGCCGCCCCTTGTCCTCGGGCCTGACCTCGTGGCGTGGGTGACGCCCGACCCGCTGACCGAAAGTACTTTGCGCGCACTGGATCTGCTGTTCTGGCCAGGGGTGGCGCTGCTGATCCTCGTCGGACTGGTCACGCTGTATCACCTCGGTGTGCCGTGGCGATTGCCCTGGCGCCGGGACATTCCCGGGGCGGTGCTGGCGATGGTCCTGTGGCTGGTGGCATCGGCGGGCCTTCGCGCGTACCTGACGGTCAGCGCGCGTGACGACGCCGTATACAGCCAGCTCGCCGTGCCGATCGCCGTCGTCCTGTGGCTCTACATCACGGCTTTCGCGGTGTTGCTCGGCGCGGAGTTCAACGCCGAGATCGAAAAGATGTGGCCGCACGAGAAGTATCCGTGGCGGCTGCGCCGGCGACGACGAGCAAGCTAGGCCTCCTCCCGGCCCGCCGACTGTGGGGTTATGTCACGCGAATCCGTGCCAGGCGTGCGGGTAACCCACGTTCGCGGCGCCGACGAGCCCGCCCCGAGTGTGCTGAACCGCGGTCACGTCTGTGTGGCCAGCAGGAAGCACAAGTAGCCCACGTAGGCGGTGACCATCGCCACGCCCTCGGCGCGCGAGACGCGCCGCCCAGTGATGAAAATCGGGATGCAGGCCAACGCGACGATCACCATGATCGGCAGGTCGATCGTCACGAGGCTGGACGGCAGGTTCAACCCCTGCGCCGGCACCAGGCAGGTCACGCCGAGGATGAGCAGGATGTTGTAAATGCTGCTGCCGATCAGATTGCCGATCGCGATGTCCCTGTCACCGCGCAAGGTGGAGATCATGGTGGTCACCAACTCCGGTGCAGACGTGCCGATCGCGACCACCGTCAGCCCGATCAGCGCGTCGGAGACGCCGAACTGACGCGCCATACCGACCGCCCCGTCGACAAGCCAATCCGCTCCCAGCACGACGACCGCGATACCGCCCAGCGTCATCGCGGCACTGGTCGAGGTCCGCCGCCGTTTGGTCGTCGCCGAGCCGACCTCTTCGGTGGCGTACTCGGCAGCCAACTCGGCCGCGAATTCGACGGCGACGGCGTGGGATTCGCGTCGAGCCGACCAGATCACCGCGGCGGTGTAGACGACCGCACACACGACCAGGATGGCGCCGTCGAGTCGGGTCAGCACGCCATCGGCGGCCAGCACCAACAGCAGCAGCGCCGCGACACCCATGATCGGCAGTTCGAACCGGATGGTGCGCATCTGCAACGTCAGCGGCACCAGCGCAGCGCTGAGACCGAGGATGAGCAGCACGTTGACCACGTTGGTGCCGGCGATGTTGCCGACCGCCAGCGCGCCGCTGCCCTCCCCCGCCGCGACCACACCGACCGCCAATTCCGGCATGCTGGTCCCGATCGAGACCACCGTCAGCCCGATGACGATCGGGCTGATTCCCAGTCGCACAGCGACCTCGGCTCCGCCTCGGACCATCACCTCGGCGCCGACGATCAATGCGCTCAGCCCAGCGAGGAACCAGGCGAAGTTCGCCAGCATCAGGTCATGACCGTCGAGAGTGGGCTCGTGTCACGCCAAACACGTATACCGCGTGCGGGTAACCCACGTTCGCCGCACCCCGAGCGTCGCCGTCCCGCACCCCGGGCACGAAAAAGCCCCCGGGCCGTGACCCGGAGGCTTTTTCGTGAACTCCTACCGATAGTCGCTGTAGCCGTAGTCGTCCAACGGCACCGCGGCACCGGTGGCCTGGCCGAAGTCCGGGCTGTAGTACTGATCCTCGTAAGACGGGATCGTGTACGCCGCAGCGCGGGCTTCTTCGGTCGGCTGCACCTGGATGTTGCGGTAGCGGTTGATACCGGTACCGGCCGGGATCAGCTTGCCGATGATCACGTTCTCCTTCAGACCCTGCAGCTTGTCGCTGCGGCAGTTGATCGCCGCATCGGTGAGCACGCGGGTGGTCTCCTGGAACGACGCCGCCGACAGCCACGAATCGGTGGCCAGCGACGCCTTCGTGATACCCATCAGCACCGGACGACCGGCCGCGGGCTCGCCGCCCTCGGCGACCACCCGACGGTTCTCGGTCTCGAACTCGCCACGTTCGGTCAGCGAGCCGGGCAGGAACTCCGTGCTGCCCGAGTCGATGATCGTGACGCGACGCAGCATCTGCCGGACGATGACCTCGATGTGCTTGTCGTGGATCGACACGCCCTGAGCGCGGTAGACCTCCTGGACCTCCTTGACGAGGTGGATCTGCACCTCGCGGGGGCCCTGGACACGCAGCACCTCGTGCGGGTCGGCAGCACCTTCCATCAGCTGCTGCCCCACCTCGACGTGGTCGCCGTCGGCGAGCAGGCGCTCGGTGCCGTCGTCGTGCTTGAACACCTTCAGGCGCTGACGACGGGAGAGCTTGTCGTACACCACTTCTTCGCCGCCATCGTCGGGAACGATGGTGATCTTGTAGAAGCGCTCGCCCTCCTCGAGTTGCACCCGGCCGGTGACGTCGGCGATCGGCGCCTTGTTCCGCGGGATGCGGGCCTCGAACAGCTCCTGCACGCGAGGCAGACCACCAGTGATGTCCTCACCGACGCCGCCCTGGTGGAACGTGCGCATGGTCAGCTGCGTGCCGGGCTCGCCGATGGACTGCGCGGCGACGATGCCGACGGCCTCACCGATGTCGACGAGCTTGCCCGTCGCCATCGAGCGGCCGTAACACATCGCGCACACGCCGGTGCCCGTGGCACAGGTCAGCACGGAGCGGACCTTCACCTCGGTGATGCCCGCGGCCAGCAGCGCCTCGATCGCCGGGTCGCCCAGGTCGTGACCGCGCTCGACGACCACGTTGCCGTCCTTGTCGACGGCGTCGGTGGCCAGCGTCCGCGCGTAGGCCGACGTCTCGATGTGCTGATCGCGCACCAAGGCTGCGTCTTTTCCGGAGCCCTGCAGCTCGGCCAGCGTGACGTTGATGCCGCGCTCGGTCTCGCAGTCGGTCTCGCGAACGATGACGTCTTGGCTCACGTCGACCAGACGACGGGTCAGGTAACCCGAGTCGGCGGTACGAAGAGCGGTGTCCGCCAGGCCCTTTCGGGCACCGTGGGTGTTGATGAAGTACTCCAGCACCGTCAGGCCCTCGCGGAACGAGGACTTGATCGGACGCGGGATGAACTCACCCTTCGGGTTGGTCACCAGACCCTTCATGCCGGCCAGGGTCCTGGTCTGCGTGAAGTTACCCGTGGCACCCGAGTCGACGATCGTGATGATCGGGTTGTCCTTCGGGTAGTGCGCCCGCAGCGCCTCGCCGACCTCTTCGGTGGCGTCCTGCCAGATCTTGACCAGTGCGTCGTTGCGCTCGTCGTGGTTGAGAGCACCGCGCTGGTACTTCTTCTCGATCTGGTCGGCTTCCTTCTCGTAGCGGTCCAGGATCTCCTGCTTCTGCGGTGGCACCAACACATCGGCCATCGACACAGTGACACCCGAACGGGTGGCCCAGTAGAAGCCGGCGTCCTTGAGCTTGTCCACGGTCTGCGCGACCACGATCATGGGGTAGCGCTCGGCGAGATCGTTGACGATCCGCGCCTGGACCTTCTTGTGCATCTGCTCGTTGACGAACGGATAGCCGTGCGGCAGAAGCTCGTTGAACATCACCCGGCCCAGCGTGGTTTCCGCGGTCCAGGCGTCGCCCGGCTTCCAGCCCTCCGGAAACAGCTCGGCTTCCAGATCGGCGGACGGACGCAGCTGCGTCAACCGCACGCGGATCTTGGCCCGCACCGACAGCGCACCGCGGTCCATCGCCATGATGGCCTCGGCGGGCGAGCTGTACACACCGGTCTCCGGCTGATCCTTGGCGGCAGGCGTGTACTCGCCGGCATCGCCCTCGATCATCGTCGTCAGGTAGAACAGGCCGGTCACCATGTCCAGACGCGGCATGGCCAACGGCCGACCCGACGCCGGGGACAGGATGTTGTTCGACGACAGCATCAGGATGCGTGCCTCGGCCTGCGCCTCCGCCGACAGCGGAAGGTGCACGGCCATCTGGTCACCGTCGAAGTCGGCGTTGAACGCCTCGCAGACCAACGGGTGCAGCTGAATGGCCTTGCCCTCCACCAGCTGCGGCTCGAAGGCCTGAATACCGAGGCGGTGCAGCGTCGGCGCACGGTTCAGCAGAACCGGATGCTCGGCGATGACCTCTTCGAGGACATCCCACACCTGCGGACGCTGACGCTCGACCATGCGCTTGGCGCTCTTGATGTTCTGCGCGTGGTTGAGATCCACCAGACGCTTCATCACGAACGGCTTGAACAGCTCCAGAGCCATCAGCTTGGGCAGACCGCACTGGTGCAGCTTGAGCTGCGGGCCGACCACGATGACCGAACGGCCGGAGTAGTCGACGCGCTTACCGAGCAGGTTCTGGCGGAACCGACCCTGCTTGCCCTTCAACAGATCCGACAGCGACTTGAGCGGACGGTTGCCCGGTCCGGTGACCGGACGGCCGCGGCGGCCGTTGTCGAACAGCGCGTCCACCGACTCCTGCAGCATGCGCTTCTCGTTGTTGACGATGATCTCCGGCGCGCCGAGATCGATCAGTCGCTTCAACCGGTTGTTGCGGTTGATCACGCGGCGGTACAGGTCGTTGAGGTCCGACGTCGCGAACCGGCCACCATCGAGCTGCACCATCGGGCGCAGCTCCGGCGGGATCACCGGAACGGCGTCGAGCACCATGCCCATCGGCGAGTTGCTCGACTGCTGGAACGCCGCGACCACCTTGAGCCGCTTCAGCGCACGGAGCTTCTTCTGCCCCTTGCCACTTCGGATGACCTCGCGCAGCTCCTCGGCCTCGGCCTCGATGTCGAAGTTCTCGATGAGCTTCTTGATCGCCTCGGCGCCCATCGCACCGGTGAAGTACTCGCCGTAACGGTCCTGCAGTTCCCGGTAGAGCACCTCATCGACGACGAGCTGCTTGGGCGCCAGCTTGGTGAAGGTGGTCCAGATCTCCTCGAGCCGGTCCAGCTCGCGCTGGGCCCGGTCGCGGATCTGACGCATCTCGCGCTCGCCACCGTCGCGCACCTTGCGGCGCACGTCGCTCTTGGCGCCTTCCTTCTCCAGCTCGGCCAGGTCGGCCTCGAGCTTCTGGGACCGCTCGGCCAGATCGAGATCGCGCTGATCCTCAACGGCCTTGCGCTCCACGGCCATTTCGGCTTCCAGCGTGGACAGCTCGTTGTGGCGCATCTCGTCGTCGACGGCGGTGATGACGTAGGCGGCGAAGTAGATGATCTTCTCGAGATCCTTCGGCGCCAGGTCGAGCAGATAGCCCAGCCGCGAAGGCACACCCTTGAAGTACCAGATGTGCGTTACGGGTGCGGCCAACTCGATGTGGCCCATCCGCTCACGACGCACCTTGGCGCGAGTGACCTCGACGCCGCAGCGCTCACAGATGATGCCCTTGAAGCGGACGCGCTTGTACTTGCCGCAGTAGCACTCCCAGTCGCGAGTCGGTCCGAAGATCTTCTCGCAGAACAGGCCGTCCTTCTCCGGCTTCAGCGTGCGGTAGTTGATGGTCTCGGGCTTCTTGACCTCGCCGAATGACCAGTTGCGGATGTCGTCCGCGGTCGCGAGACCGATACGGAGTTCATCGAAGAAGTTGACGTCTAGCACGTAACTCCCTTTCCCCTTTCGGGACTAGAAAACTATTAGGCCAAATCCTCGACAGAGGCAGATTCGTTGCGCGACAAGTTGATTCCCAGGTTCGCCGCAGCGCGCTCCAGGTCCTCGTCGTCGCCGTCACGCATCTCGATCGCGGCGCCGTCACTCGACAGCACCTCGACGTTGAGGCACAGCGACTGCAATTCCTTGAGCAACACCTTGAACGACTCGGGGATGCCCGGCTCGGGGATGTTCTCGCCCTTGACGATCGCCTCGTACACCTTGACCCGGCCGACGGTGTCGTCGGACTTGATGGTCAACAGCTCCTGCAGCGTGTAGGCCGCGCCGTAGGCCTGCATGGCCCAACATTCCATCTCGCCGAACCGCTGGCCACCGAACTGCGCCTTACCGCCCAGCGGCTGCTGGGTGATCATCGAGTACGGCCCGGTGGAGCGAGCGTGAATCTTGTCGTCCACCAAGTGGTGCAGCTTGAGGATGTACATGTAGCCCACCGTCACCGGATACGGGAACGGCTCGCCACTGCGACCGTCGAACAGCATCGCCTTGCCGTCCTCGTCGACGAGCGTCTCGCCGTCGCGGTTGGGCAGCGTGGACCCCAGCAGACCCTGCAGCTCGTTCTCGCGGGCACCGTCGAACACCGGTGTCGAGACGATACTTCCCGGCTCGGACTCCAGCAGCTCCTTGGGCAGCGCGTTCGCCCAGTCCGGTGAACCGTTGATCTTCCAGCCGCTCTTGGCCACCCACCCGAGGTGGGTCTCCAGGATCTGACCGATGTTCATACGACGCGGCACACCGTGGGTGTTCAAGATGATGTCCACCGGGGTGCCGTCAGGCAGGAACGGCATGTCCTCGACGGGCAGGATCTTGCCGATGACGCCCTTGTTGCCGTGGCGTCCGGCCAGCTTGTCGCCGTCGGAGATCTTGCGCTTCTGCGCGACGTAGACGCGGACCAACTCGTTGACGCCGGCGGGCAGCTCGTCGTCATCCTCGCGGGAGAACACGCGGATGCCGATGACCTTGCCGGACTCACCGTGGGGCACCTTGAGCGACGTGTCGCGGACCTCGCGCGCCTTCTCACCGAAGATCGCACGGAGCAGCCGCTCCTCCGGGGTCAGCTCGGTCTCACCCTTCGGGGTGACCTTGCCGACCAGGATGTCGCCGTCGCGGACCTCGGCACCGATGCGGACGATGCCGCGCTCGTCGAGGTCGGCCAGCACCTCATCGGAGACGTTCGGGATGTCCCGGGTGATCTCCTCGGCGCCCAACTTGGTGTCGCGGGCGTCGATCTCGTGCTCCTCGATGTGAATCGAGGTGAGCACGTCCTCTTCCACCAGGCGGTTGGACAGGATGATCGCGTCCTCGTAGTTGTGGCCCTCCCACGGCATGATCGCCACGAGCAGGTTCTTGCCCAGCGCCATCTCACCGTTCTCGGTGCACGGCCCGTCGGCGATGACCTGACCCGCCTCGACCCGCTGGCCGGCGTCCACGATCGGACGCTGGTTGGCGCAGGTGCCGTGGTTCGACCGCGCGAACTTGCGCATCCGGTAGGTGTGCCGGGTGCCGTCGTCGGCCATCACGGTGACGTAGTCGGCCGAGACCTCCTCGATCACGCCCGCCTTGTCGGCGACGACGACGTCGCCGGCGTCGATCGCGGCACGCAACTCCATCCCGGTGCCGACCAGCGGGGCCTCGCTGCGCACCAGCGGAACCGCCTGGCGCTGCATGTTGGCACCCATCAGGGCGCGGTTGGCGTCGTCGTGCTCGAGGAACGGGATCATGGCCGTCGCGACCGACACCATCTGGCGCGGCGAGACGTCCATGTAGTCCACCTCGCTCGACGAGATCTGCTCGACCTCGCCGCCCTTGCGGCGGACCAGGACGCGCTCCTCGACGAAGCGGCCCTTGTCATCGATCGGCGAGTTGGCCTGCGCCACGACGTGGCGGTCCTCCTCGTCGGCGGTCAGGTACTCGATGTCATCCGTAACAACACCGTCCTTGACCTTGCGGTACGGCGTCTCGATGAAGCCGAACGGGTTCACCCGCGCGTACACCGACAGCGAGCCGATCAGGCCGATGTTCGGACCCTCCGGAGTCTCGATCGGGCACATGCGACCGTAGTGCGAGGGGTGCACGTCGCGGACCTCGAGGCCGGCGCGCTCACGGGACAGCCCGCCGGGACCCAGCGCCGACAGGCGGCGCTTGTGGGTCAGACCCGACAGCGGGTTGTTCTGGTCCATGAACTGCGACAGCTGGCTGGTGCCGAAGAACTCCTTGATCGCGGCCACGACGGGACGGATGTTGATCAAGGTCTGCGGCGTGATCGCCTCGACGTCCTGCGTCGTCATGCGCTCACGCACGACGCGCTCCATCCGCGACAGGCCGACCCGGATCTGGTTCTGGATCAGCTCGCCGACGGTGCGCAGACGACGGTTGCCGAAGTGGTCGATGTCATCGACCTCGACGGGAACCTCGACACCACCCGGAACGGTCATCGTCTTATCGCCCTGATGCAGGCGCACCAGGTACTCGATGGTGGCGACGACGTCCTCTTCGGTCAGCGTGGTCGCCGTGGTCTGTTCCGGATTCTCGGTGATGCCCAGCTTCTTATTGACCTTGTAGCGGCCGACGCGGGCCAGGTCGTAGCGCTTCTCCTTAAAGAACAGGTTCTCCAGCAGGGTCTGCGCGGACTCCTTGGTCGGCGGCTCGCCCGGGCGCAGCTTGCGGTAGATGTCGAGCAGCGCCTCGTCGGTTCCGGCGGTGTTGTCCTTCTCCAGCGTCGACATCATGATCTCGGAGAAGCCGAACCGCTCCGTGATCTGCTCGCTGGTCCAACCGAGCGCCTTGAGCAGCACGGTGACCGGCTGACGGCGCTTGCGGTCGATGCGCACCCCGACGGTGTCGCGCTTGTCGACGTCGAACTCCAGCCACGCACCGCGGCCGGGGATCACCTTGACGCTGTGCAGCGTCTTCTCGGTGGACTTGTCGATGTTCTCGTCGAAGTAGACGCCCGGCGAGCGGACCAGCTGGCTCACCACGACACGCTCGGTGCCGTTGATGATGAACGTGCCCTTCTCGGTCATCATCGGGAAGTCGCCCATGAAGACCGTCTGGCTCTTGATCTCACCGGTGTTGTTGTTGATGAACTCCGCGGTGACGAACAGCGGCGCCGCGTACGTCATGTCCTTGTCTTTGCACTCGTCGACGGGGGCCTTGACCTCGTCGAAGCGCGGATCGGAGAAGGACAGCGACATCGAGCCGGAGAAGTCCTCGATCGGGCTCAGCTCGGAGAGCACCTCTTCGAGGCCACCAACGGGGTTCTCCTCGCCGCGCTCCTTGGCCTTCTCACGCCAGGCCTCGGAGCCGATCAGCCATTCGAAAGACTCGGTTTGAACGTCAAGAAGCCCGGGAACCTCGAGGGGCTCACGGAGCTTTGCAAAGGAAATTCGGTTTGGTGCTCCGGGGACGGAGTTTTTAGTAGCTTCTGCTGTCTTGCTTGGGCGGGACCCTGCCAAGATGCATCCTTCCAGCACCTCATGCGACTATCGTCCCGGTAGACCACCGGTCCGTTTCGTCGCGATATCTGCGTCGGTTCGGCTGGCCACTCACGACCACAAACTTCCCGAACGCACGGCACGCGACTAGATCACTGAGCTGGGCTCAGGCTAGGACATCGGTGTCAGGTGCGGGTTTAGGTGGGCAGGATGCAGCCAGCGCAACGTCCAACAGTACCGCAGGACGGCGTATTCCTCAACATCCGCAAAACATCCACAACCCAACCGCATGTATGGCACGCATCGGGGCGCTGGCTGGCGACTCGATCCTTCTCATACGTCCATACATTGCTGCAGAACAGATTGGCCCCTCGGCGGCTTCCCGTCAAGAGATAACACGGGTTGTTGTGGAGTTTTGCGTCAGGCGGCGATCGCGTTGCTGCAGTGCCCGGACCCGGTCGAGCCCACCGATTCGCGGACGCATACCGGATCCATAGAGAACAAGCCGTCGGCCAACGGCATGAACGGCTCCAGGAAGTTCAGCAGGAACGGCTTGGTCAGGGTGTTGGGCAGCGCGACCACGGTGGCCCTGCCCGCCGGGGTGTCGAAGCTGTACTGCTCGCCGGGCTGCAGGTAGACGCCCTCCTTGGCCCCCTCCGGGTCGAACATGTCGTTGACCCAACCGACCATCAGCATCTGCGCGGCCGCGGAGTTCTCGGGGCGCGAGAACCCGGCGACCAGCTCCTGCGCGAACTGAATCAGTGGATTGCCGCCCCGCATGGCGTCGACGTGTGAGCCGTTGACGAGCGTTACGCCGACGAATTGGCCGGGCCGCGCCGCAAGGGTCGCGTCGAGGCCGGCGCCGAAGTTGTTCCACATGTAGACCGGCGCGGCGAGCTGATAGATCGGGATATCCTGCGGAACCTTCCTCAGCGACTCCGTCATCACCGCCGGGTCGCCGAGCGCGACACCGTCGAGCAGCACCACCCCGGCGAGCCGGTCGACGGTTTGCTTGTCGACCATGTAGCCGGCCACGCCCGAGACGGCACCGCCGCCGAGCGAGTGGCCCATCAGCACGACGCGATCCGGGATCGGGCCGGAATAGCCGGCGGCGCGCGCGCTCTCGAGCAACGCGGTGTTCTCGTCGTCGAACAGTCCCGCCATCGCCTCGTGCATCGGCGCACCTCCCAGCCAGCATCCGTCGAGAGCGAAGAAGTTCGAGCTGACCGACGGCGCGACCACGATGCTGTTGGTGCGTTCCGCCAGCGCGGCCGCGGTGTGGCTGTACCACGGGGCGCTGGCGAGGAAGCCGTGCTGCAGATAGACCAGCCGATCAGGCGGTGGCGCGCCTTCGGCTGTCTGCGGGATGTACCAGTCGGCGGGCACCTCCACCCCTTCCCCTTCGGCGCATGCGCAGTCGATTCGCAGCGTCGA
Organism: Mycobacterium neumannii; assembly: GCF_002245615.1. Lineage (NCBI taxonomy): Bacteria > Bacillati > Actinomycetota > Actinomycetes > Mycobacteriales > Mycobacteriaceae > Mycobacterium > Mycobacterium neumannii. The sequence continues at coordinate 108,764 of NZ_NKCO01000006.1, forward strand.
GGAGCGCACGGTGACCGTGCTGTTGGGCGGCAGGATCGGCGGGCCGCCCAGGAGCCGGGTCGCGACGGCGTAGAGGTCGAACACGATCGTGCCGATCACCCGCAGGATGAGCGGGATCTGGGGTGCGGTCGCGGTGGTCACCGCCGGTGGCGCCGACGCGAAGGCCACCGCGTGCACACCGATTTCCTCGGTGTCCTCGACGACGGTGGCGGCCGGCTGTTCGAGGACGACCGCAGTGCGTTCCTCGGCGGCGGCCGGGTCGACGGTGCGGTCGATTTCGGCGACGAGCGCGGCCTTCTTGACGGCCGTGTCTTCGGTGGGGCCGGTGGTGGTTTCCCGGGTGGCGGTGGCGGCGTTCGGAGAGAGCACGGCCGTCGCCCGCTGGTCTGTGTGGTCACGGTTCGAGCGTGACGTCGCGACCTCTTCGATCACCTCGGCGTCGGTCGTGGGTACCTCGTTCGCGGAATCGTCGACCACCGGTTGCTCGGTCACGGGCTGCTCGACCACCGGCTGCTCCACCACGGCGTCGGTGGCCGGAGAATCGTCGGTGACCGTGGCGGCCATTTCGGCGTCCTTTGCCTCAGCTGTTGCGGTGTCGGCGTCTTTCGGCGTCGCCGCGGGCCTATTCCGGTCGGCGCTCCGGTCCGCCTCGTCGGTGGCGTCGGAACTCTTCGCATCCTTCGTGTCGTCGGGCGCCTTCGCGCCGACGCGGGTGCGTGGCGCGACGCCGGTCGTGCGCGCGGTGGCTGCGTTCGAGGCCCGGGACGAGGCGGTGCTTGCCGACGATTCGCCGGCGGCCGAATCCTTCGCACTGTCAGCGGAATTCGACGACTCGGAGGACGCGGACCCACCGCCATCCGACGACGAACCGTCGTCGGCGATCGCCGCACCCGCACCGGCGAGGATTGCCACCGACAGTCCCGCGGTGACGACACCCGCTCTCAACCACACCAGAAACCGGTCGACCATGACCTCTCCCGCTCGACGACGGGAGAAAGATAACGGGTTTGCTGGCCGCGAACCGGCCTTATGCGAAAGTTTGCGCGTGCCGGGATGGCGCGACCACCGAGGCGACCCGCTCGACACGCACCGGGACACCGGTCAACCGGGCCATCCCGGCCAGGCTCTCGATATCGGCCGGATCGCTGGACATCAACAGGTTGACATTGGCGCCGCCCGCGTCGTTGGCGACCCGCCAGCCGGCCGTGCCCTTGTGTCCCCAACCATGCGGGACCGCAATCACGGAGGCCACGATGTCCTTGGTGGCGGTGACCGCAACCTCGATCTGGCCGTGCGGCGAGGTGATCCGGACGGTGTCGCCGTCGACGATGCCGGCGGCTGTCGCGTCGTCGACGTGCATGAGCGCTCGGTGCGTACGTTCACCGCGCATCAGGAGCGGCGAGTTGTGCATCCACGAGTTCTCCGACCGCGCCTCACGCATGCCGATCAGCCGCATCGGATAGCCGTCGGCGACGCGGCGACGCGACAGCTTGTCGACCTCGGCGGCGATCTCGTCGTGGCGCAGGCGCACCAGGCGGCCGCGGTAGACGACGATGTCCCGCAGCACGCCGGCCCGCAGATGGTCCGCCAGCACGACGCCGTGCGGACGGTTGCCGGTGAGTTTGGCGAAGCTCAATCCGCGCCGCAGGCCAAACCGGTCCCCGCCCTCGGCCAACCGGATCACGGCATCGGCGAGCGTCCGCGGGGTGAGTTGAACACGAAACGCCGACAACACCTTTCGCACACCGGCAAGCATCGTGAGGCCGGGCGTCGACCGCCACATCCTGGCGGTGAGATCGTCGATGATCTCCCACTCTGGGCGGGCCTGGCCCACCGGAGCGACGACGGCCTCGGTGGCTTGCCGGAACGGTGTGGGTTGCAGCGTCTGGAACGGCAGCGGGAAGTCGTCGCGTTCGTACATCGACGTCGCGGGCAGCACGTAATCGCAGTGCGCCAGCGTCTCGTTGAGGTAGAGGTCGATCCCGACCATCAGCTCCAGGGACTCCAACGCGGTCTCGAATTCGTCGCCGTTGGGCACGGAAAGCACTGGGTTGCCCGCACCGACGAACAAGGCCCTGACCTGTCCGCGTCCCGGCGTGGCGATCTCCTTGGCCATCACGCCCGCGGGTTCGGAACCGAGGACGGAGGGAAATCCGCCGATGCGTGACCGTTTGCGGGTGTAGACGGTGCGCAGTAGTGCCCCGCCGGCCTTGTTGAGCCACCGCTCCCCCGGCATGCCGAGCCGGCCGAACATGCTGCCGCCCGCCACGTCGAGATTGCCGGCCACCAGGTTGACGGCATCCAGCAGATACGTCGTCAGCGTCCCGTTCTCGCCGATGCTGGTGCCGACACGTCCGTACACCGCTGCCCGTTCGGTCCCGACCAGGTCGCGGGCCAGCGTGCGGACGGTGTCGGGGTCGATCCCGGTGTGCGCCTCGGTGACTTCGGGGTTGAACGGTTCGGCCAGCCGCTCGAGCCACTCCGCGCCGTTCGCTTGCTCCGCGAGGCGTCGGCGGTCGGCCAGGTTCTCACCGAACATCACATGCAATAAGGACAGCAGCAGGTAGGCGTCGCCGTCGGGGACGATGCCCAGCCACTCGAACTGCGCCGCCGTCTCGGTCCTGCGGGGATCGACGACCAGCACGCGGCCACCCCGCTTGACGATGTCGTGCATGCGGTCCCGGATCCGCGGCGCGGTGAGCACGCTGCCGTGTGAGATGACGGGGTTGGCGCCGATGACCACGAGGAAGTCGGTGCGCAACACATCGGGTACGGGCAGCGCAAGCGGCGACCCGTACAGCAACTGGCTGGCGACGAAGCGGTTGTTCACGTCCTGCGAGCCTGCGGTGAACACGTGCAGGCCCCGGCCGGGACCGCCGCGCAGACCGAGGCCGAATCCACCCATCAGCATGCTCAGGCTCAGCGTGTATGAGTAGCTGAACGCACCCGGGTTGCCGAAATACCAGCCGATCGCGCCCGCCCCGTGCCTGCGGTGGATCTCGGTGAGCCGACCAGCGATGTCGGTCATCGCCTCGTCCCAGCTAACGGGTTCGAAGCCTCCTTCGGATGTGGGGGCACCACCCGCTTGCGGGGGACCGCTTGCGCGAAGACCGTCAGCGCGAGCGCGTCGCCGCAGTGGCGTGGTGACCCGGTCGGGGTCGTTGACCACCTCGGTGAAGGCGATGCCCTTCTGGCAGGCGAATCCCGACGAGACGGGATGGTTCTTGTCGGGGCGCAGTTCGATCAGCCGGCCGTCCTCGACGGTCGCGATCATGCCGCACAGCGGTTCGCAGATCCGGCAGAACGTCGGATGATATTCGCGCGTCATCTCTTAGCGCGAGCGCTCATCGACGTCACATCGGCGGCCTACTGCTGTGCGCGCGGGATGGCGCCCGTCGGGGCTTCTTCATCGACGGTGCTGTGCCGGGCCGTCGTGGCGTCCGGGAAGGCGCTGCCCGAGTGGGTGTTCGAGCCTTCGAGGTCGGCACGGATGGCTTCCTGCGCCTTGGGCGGCAGGGTGTGCATGATCTCGCGCACCCGGGCCTGCCTGCGGTAGACGGCCTGGCGCTCCGGCATACCGGGCGTCGCCTGGATCTGCGGCGGCACACCCTCGATCTCCTCGACACCGCCGTCGTGGTGACCGGCGTCGATCATGGCCTGCTCTTCGGCCATCGTCGACTCGTCCTTCTCCTCGGACATACCGATCGGACCGATACGGCGACCGTTGAGGAACTGCCGCACGACGGGCTCGTCGCTGGTCAGCAGCACCTCGCGCGGACCGAACATCACCAGGTGCTTGCGGAACAGCATGCCCATGTTGTCGGGCACGGTGCGGGCGATGTTGATGTTGTGCGTCACGATGAGGATCGTGCAGTCGATCTGCGCGTTGATGTCGATCAGCAGCTGGGAAAGGTAGGCGGTACGAACCGGGTCCAGACCCGAGTCCGGCTCGTCGCAGAGGATGATCTGCGGATCGAGTACCAGGGAGCGGGCCAGCCCGGCACGCTTGCGCATACCACCGGAGATCTCGCCGGGGAACTTGTTCTCGTCGCCGGCCAGACCGACCAGCTCGAGCTTCTCCATGACGATCTGGCGGATTTCGCTTTCCTTCTTCTTGGTGTGCTCACGCAAGGGGAAAGCGGTGTTGTCGTAGAGGCTCATCGAGCCGAACAGCGCGCCGTCCTGGAACATCACGCCGAACAGCGTGCGGATCTCGTAGAGCTCCTTGGCGGTGCACTGGATCACGTCGGTGCCGTCGACGATGATGCTGCCGCGCTCCGGGCGCAGCAACCCGATCAGCGACTTCAAGAACACGGACTTGCCCGTACCGGAGGGGCCGAGCAGAACGCTCACCTCGCCGGGCGGCAAGTCGAATGTGACGTCCTCCCAGATTCGCTGGGGGCCGAAGGACTTGGTCAGTCCCTCAATCTGGATGCCAATGCCCACGCGAGATCCTTCCGCCAATCATCGTCACGCCACAGGCTTCACCGCTTGTGGCTTGAGTCACTGTAGCCTACCGCTTCCGGCCACAACACGAGTCTGGTGTCGATTGTGACCCACCGAGAAAACGACTGTGGGGCCGACCCGTTTGCTGGATCGACCCCACAGTTGTGGTAGTGCCGGCGAGCCGGCGTGGTGTTACTTGACGGTGACCGTCGCGCCCGCGGCCTCGAGCTTGGCCTTGGCGTCGTCGGCGGCGGCCTTGTCGACCTTCTCGAGCAGCGGCTTGGGAGCGCCGTCGACGAGGTCCTTGGCCTCCTTGAGACCCAGGCCGGAGACGATCTCGCGGACGACCTTGATGACGCCGATCTTCTTGTCGCCGGCACCCTCGAGGATGACGTCGAACTCAGACTGCTCCTCGGCGGCCTCGGCGGGGGCGCCACCGGCGGCGGGGCCGGCAGCCGCGACGGCGACCGGGGCAGCGGCGGTGACCTCGAAGGTCTCCTCGAACTTCTTGACGAACTCGGAGAGCTCCAGCAGCGTCAGTTCCTTGAACGCGTCGAGCAGCTCGTCGGTGGACAGCTTGGCCATGAGTGGTCCTTTCTGATTCTTACTTCTAGTTGCGATTTGCGGAGTCCTGGCGGCGGTCAGCGCCGGTGCGGCTCCACAAATCGCGGGTTGGGGTGGGTTAAGCGGCTTCTTCGCCGGCCTTCTTCTCTTGCAGAGCGGCGGCCAGCCGGGCGACCTGCGACGCCGGAGCGTTGAACAGGCCGGCGGCCTTGGACAGATTCGCCTTCATCGCGCCGGCCATCTTGGCCAGCAGCACCTCGCGCGACTCCAGGTCGGCGATGCGCTCGACCTCGGACACGCTCAGCGGGCGGCCGTCCATATAGCCGCCCTTGATGACGAGGGCCTTGTTGTCCTTGGCGAACTTCTTGATCGCCTTGGCGGCGTCGACGGCCTCGCCCTTGACGAACGCGATCGCGGTGGGACCGACGAACAACTCGTCGAGCCCCTCGATGCCCGCCTCCGCCGCGGCACGCTTGACCAGCGTGTTCTTGGCGACTGTGTAGGTGGCGGAATCACCGAGCGAACGGCGCAGGTCCTTGAGGTTGGCCACCGTCAGCCCGCGGTACTCGGTGACGAGCGTCGCCGAAGCCTCCTTGAACTGCTCGGCGATGTCGGCAACCGCGGTGGCCTTGTCAGCCTTGGCCATGCATGCCTCCTCGTGGATGGGGACCGTGGGCCGAGTGAGGGTTGCGGGGCCGAAAAACGACGAACGCCCCGACGCAGACAGGTCGGGGCGCACAAAGCTGTAGCCTCGTCCTCCTGCGTGGGCCGCCCGGGTGATCCGGGACCTTCAACCGATTGCTCGAGCTATGTGCTCTTCGCGCGAGCGCTCATCGGTGACCGACGGTCTTCGGTGGAACGCCGTCAAGAATAGCCGACCGCCCCCTCATCAGCCAAAACGCACCTCCCCCATCTCCGCGAGCGTGCGCGTTTGCCCACGACACGCCCCGATTTTCCAGCCGCTTGCGCACGCTCACCCGGTCGCGAGCGTGCACAAACCGCCTACACCCCGGCGAGTGCAGCGACCGCCAGCCCGAACACCACCACAAGGAGGCCCACCCGCCGCCAGTGCAGCCGGTCCCACTGGCGCGCCAGCCCGCGGTCGGCGTCGGCGCCGCCAGACCAGCGCCCGATCCGGTTGTTGATCGGCACCATCAGCGCCACGGTCGCCACCACCGCCAAGGCCATGGTCAGCGCCGCGGTGATGAACAGCCAGTCCACCCGCAACAGCACTGCGGCCACGATCAACACCACCAGCGCCCCTGCGTACCAGAACGGCATCACCGTGCCCAGCACCCGCCCGCTGTCGCTGCGGGCCTGCGCGAACGCCCCGTCGGGCAGCCGGCCCAGGACGGGGTTCAGGAACACCGCGACCGCGAGCTCGACGCCGACCAACGGTCCGACGATCAGCAGGGCCAGCACTCCAATGATTGGTTCCATCCCTCGACCGTGCCCGTTACGCTGCCACAAAACAAGGTACTGCCAAATTTGTCAGCTCAGGAGGAGTCGTGGCGGTTTCCAAGAAGGGCGTCAACGAATGCCCGATCGACACCGCGCTGACGGTCATCGACGGGCGGTGGAAGGGCACCATCCTGTGGCGACTTCAGGACGGTCCGATGCGCACCGCGGAACTGCGGCGCAGCATCCCCGACATCACCGAGCGCATGCTCATCCGCCATCTGCACGAGTTGGTCGCCGACGGCATCATCGACCGCCACGATGCCCGCACCGTGCCGCCGTGCGTGCACTACTCGATCTCGGAATACGGCATGACGCTTGCCCCGGTGCTGCAGAGCCTGTGCGACTGGGGCCGAAACCACATGGACCGCAGGCACTCCCGGCAGACACGAAAGCGCACGCAACCGGCTTAGTCAGCCGTCTCCCGTCTGCTGCCGCAGCAAGGCCGCCGCCCCGACGAGGCCCGCGTCGCCGCCGAGTTCGGCGGGCACCACCTCGATGCCGCGGATGAAGTCCAGCCCGGCGTAGGAGGCGAGTGCTTCCCGGACGGGGTCGAACAGCAGCGCCCCGGCCTTGGCCACGCCCCCGCCGATCGCGACCCGGTCCAGGTCGCAGACCGCGCCGACCGACGCGATCATCGCGCCCACCGCGACTGCACCACGGCGAAACGCGCTCAGCGCCAGGGGATCTCCTGCGTTGGCGGCGTCGGCCAGTTCCTTGGCGTCGGCATCGGCTGGCGCATCCCACCCCTGCTCCCGTGCCCACTGCGCCATGCGCGGGCCCCCGGCGATGGTCTCGACGCAACCGCGCCCGCCACACGTGCACGGCGCGCCGTCCGGATCGACGACGATGTGACCGACGTGGCCCGCGTTACCGGTCCGGCCGTCGTAGGGAGCGCCGTCGAGCACCAGTCCGCCGCCGACACCGGTCGAAACCACCATGCCGAGCAGGAAGTCGGCGCCGCGGCCCGCACCGCGCCAGTGCTCTCCCATCGCCATGCACAAACCATCGCCGGCGAGTCGCACCGGCGTGCCGACAACTGAAGCCACCCGCGAGACGATCGGAAACCGTTGCCACGAGCCGATATTGATCGGGCTGACGGTGCCGGCCGACAAGTCGATCGGCCCGGCCGAGGCGATCCCGACACCGCGGATCCGTCCACCGGCGGTCGCCAACGCCTCGGTGATCAGCGAATCCACCGCGGCCCAGGTCGTTTCCGCATCACCGTCCGGCGTCGGTGATGCGGTCCTGTGCACCAGCGTGCCCGCACCGTCGACGAGACCGACGGCGATCTTCGTGCCGCCGATATCGAGGGCGAGAGCGAGATCGGCCATCAGTGCCGGTGGGTGTTGTCGGGTTGACGGGGATCGCCGGGATGTTCATAGCCGGGGGCGAGTTCGACGGCCGCCACACACCGGACGTCCAGCCACAGCCGGAAGGCCCGGCGACGCGCGGCGGCACGCAGATGCGCGGCGACCTCCGCTGTATTGCTGAAGCGCAACGGGTTTCGCTCCTGGTACGACGCCACCTCGTCATCGGCGACGTCGATGCCCGCCGTCATCTCGGCGAACAAGGCGCGGGCCAGCGGGTCAGCCAGCAGCGAAGCCGCCACGCTGCCGATCTCCATCCGCACGGTCATGTCCGGCAGCACCTCGGCCTCGGACGGCGCGCCATCGACGTTCAACCCGCGTGCCGCGGCCTCCGTCGCCACGACGCGCTCGGCAACCAAGAGCTGGGTCAGCCAACGCCGCAGCTGCCGACCCTCGCTGGTGCCGGGACGCGGCAGCGAGGAGGAAATCCGCGAAGCCCGCAGCGAGGCTTCGCGCGCGTCGACCTCGTCGAGTGACACTGGCACACCGTCCACCGTCGCCGCGACGCCCGCCCATGCCGACGCGCTCACCGCACCGTCACCTTCACCGCGGGTGAATAGACGAGTTGTCCGGCGGCGGCCAATCGGATCAGCGCCCACCATTCGCCCGGTTCGACCCATTCCGGCGGTGCGACGTCAAAGCTGATCTCGGTCGTGCCCCTAGCGGTCAGCTCGACACCGGATACTCCCGGTCCCAACCATTCCCACGTGCCCCACGGGCTGATCAGGTGTGCTTCCACCGCCACGTCCGCGCACGCATCGGTACCGACCCTGACCCCGATACGGGACGTCTCACCGGCCACCACGTCGACCGACTCAGGCCCGGCGACGAGCCGCAACAGGGTGTCGTCGGGAGGCGCGTCGACCGCGACGACGCATACGTCCTCGACCACCTGACGCCACGACGGCGGAATCGAGACATGCGCACCCGTCAACGCGAGTTCGGCGCGTATCGGATACAGCCCCGGTGACACCGCTTTCGGTGGGGTCACGTTCACGGTGGTGTCGACGTATTCACCCGGAGGCAGCATGAACGGCAGTACGCCGGGTTCTGCGGTCCAGCCGTCCGGACACAGCAGCCGCACCCGACCGTGCAGAACCTCGTCGTAGCAATCGCTGGCCACGGTGAGACGAAGCTGCACTAAAGAATCCGACGCCATGATGTGCTGCGGGTGCAGGTGGGCGACGGCCGGCAGCCCGCCAAGCGGTGCCGGACCGCGGTTGTGCAGCCAGTACCTGGCATAGAGCGGCTGGGCCTGCTCCGCCTCCGGCGCGAGGACGGCATGGTCGGCATGCAGAACCTGCGGCAGATTGAACCGGGCCAACACGGTAGCGACCTCGAAACCGTGCAACGACAGCCCGTCCGGCGTCACCTCCTGCACGCGGGGTTGCTCGAGCAGATCCACCCGGACCGCGGCGGACACCCGGCGCAGCCCCGAGGTGACCGTGACTTCGGTTGTGCTGCCGATGGTTTCGACCAGCCGCATCGCGACCCCGTCAGATGGGTGTACCGGCCGCGCGCTGCCGCTTGCCAGTGGGTTGCCTGCGGCCTTCAGCGCACCGAGCCGCACCGAGCCCGCCGGCTGAATCTCCAACAACGATCCCGACGGCGGCAGGCCACCCGCCGCTCCTGACTTCTCCGTCACCGCCAGAAGCGGGTTCGAGAACTCGGCGCTGCGAGCGAAGACGCCTGCCCGGCGCCAGTCGCCGTCCCCCGAGACCAGCGCGTAGTCGAACGTGTGCGTCCAGTGCTGTAACTGGAAGTTGGACCCGTCCGGCGCCGTGCGGCGCGGCGGATCGATCCACGTGCCCGAGGGCCAACCGGTACACGACCGCATCAAGGAAAGATTCAGCGTGCCATCCGATTCGACGGCAAACCCGGGCACACCGCGGTTCAGCACCACCACCGTACGGTCCTCGAACGCTTCCATATCGGCAGGCGCCGACTGCTCGACGAGGATCTCGAAGTCGGCCAAGTCGTCGACCATACCCGCCACCACATCGTCCAGAACCGGGCCCGCGAGAACCAGCACCGGTAGTGCCCGCACATCGCGCAGGTCCGCGCTCGGCACCCACGCCTCCGCCAGCCGGACGGCCGCAGGCACCCAGACCCTGGCCGCACCGGTCGCATCGAGCTGTCGCTTCACCTCCTCGCGGTACACCGAATCGACGGCTTCGAGAATGGTTGTGGTGAACGCGTTTTCGCAAGGACCGCCGAGTGCGATCCGCACATCCGGAAGGTTCGAGTCGACGGCGAGATCACCGTAGCGCGGCCTGTCTGAGCCGCTGCACGTCGCGGTGACACCGCCGCGCGCAAGCGCAACCATCAGCGGTCGCGCCATCGCGGAATCGCTTTCGGTCGGCATGATCACCTCGGCAACCGAGACCGCCCGACACCCCTCGCCGACCCGGACCCGCACCGTCGACGACAGCCCGAACCAGCCGTATGCCGGGTTGTCCAGCGTCCACGGATGCGTCGCGGCGTCGACCGACGTTTCGCGGTCATGTTCGTGCAGCAGCGCGAACCCGCGTCCGATCACCGCGTCACCGACCTCGCTGACCGGCATCGCACCGGGCACCGGGCACGGCCAGCGCAGCCGCAACAGCTGGTCGGCGCCGGTGAATTCGTTGATCGTGGTCCGGCAGTCGACGCGCGCCACACCGTGCCACAGCGTGAGAACCTGCGTGTAGCGCAGCACATCGGCGACGACGCCCTCGATGACCAGCCGCTCCCCGAGCGCTCCGCGATAGGCCTGCACCGTGGCAGGCGAGGACGACGAGCGCGCCACCGGGCCCGTGGGCAGGAGGTGCCACGGCCCCTCACCCGCCTCGGGATGCGCCGGGTACTCGTCGTACACCGCCAACTCGTTGCCGACCTCACCGTCAGCGATCACCGACCGGCCCGAACCACATTCGACCAACGACTCGACCGCGCCGCCTCGTGACGGATCGACCCGCAACCGGTAATGGTCGTTGCCGATCTCGTTTCCGCTCACCGGTTCCCACGCCACTGCCGCGCCATCACCGTCCAGGAGCCGGTAGGACTGCCACCCCAGCGACGGCACATCGCGGGCGAGCCAGCTGACCGTGCGCCCGCCGTGCTCGACGTGAGCGGGCATCTCCTCGCCCGCAGAATCGACGACACGCACAGATTCGACCGCCTTCGGGATGTGAGCGGTGACGACGTCGGTGCGCCTGTGCGCGAGGGGATTCCATACGACAACCGGTTTGTCGACGGCTCCCGACAGCACAGCCAGCGCATGGTCACGGGCGGCCCTTCCCAGCTCCCACGCGTCTCGCCAGCTCGTCAGCAGGTCGAGGTACACCTGGTCGGATTCCGAGCCGGTGATCGCATCGTGGTGCGCGCCGTATGCCAATTGCACCCACGCCTTGGCCAGGGCCGCCTGAGGGTACGTGGCACCACCGAGAAGCCCGGCGAACACCGCGAACTTCTCGGCGTCGAGCACGACGTCTTCGGCAGCCCGGTTAGCCTGCTTGGTGTCGATGTAGGAGACGTCTTTGCCGGTGTAGATCGGGTTCATGTCCCGGGTCTGCGGCGACGCCTGAACACCGGCCTCGGCGAGTTCGGCGCGGACCGCGGCGAAGAACTGGCTGGGTATCGCGCAGATGAACCGCGGCCAGGTGTAGCGGGCGTTCCAATCTCGATGAATATCGGTGACCCACTTGTTCGGTGGCGTGTAGTCGGTGCCGACGGGCAGGAGCACATTGCGAGTCAGCGCCACCTTCTTCAACGACGTGAACAGTTGATAGGTCTCGGCTTCGGCGTCCGCCAGCGTCGGCGCCGAATCCATCCACCAACCGGCCGCGTAGTGAGCAGGCATGTAATGCGTCAGCAACCCGCGGCCGGACGGGGATAGCCAGTCGAATTCACTGCTGAACTGCATGCGCTGTGGGTCGCCGCCGCCGGCCATCGGGCCCCACTGATGGTGCGGGCCGCGGGCCCATGAACTCGACGTCAGCCCCGCATCAGCGGCCATCCCCGGAAACTGCGGGTCGTGGCCGAACTCGTCGAGCTGCCAGGCCGTCGCCGGGTCGGCTCCGAGTACGTCGCACTGAAACCCGATGCCGTGCACGAAGTTCCGGATGGTCGTCTCGGGACTGGTGAGGTTGGTGTTCGGCTCGTTGTACGTTCCGCCCATGATCTCGACGCGGCCCTCGGCGATGAAACGGCGCAGATCGTCGCGATCCTCGGGGTGGGTGTCCCAGAACGGTTTGAGGTAGTCGACCTCGGCCAGCACGAACTTGTATTCCGGTTCCCTGCGGGCCATTTCGAGATGAGCGCTGACCAGATCGAAGCCGTTGGTCTGGCGGCACCGGCCCGGCGGGTCCTCGCTCCACACACTGGTGTAGGCGGCCTGCGTGTTCCACCACACCGGGTCGTAATGAAAGTGGCTGATCATGTACATCGTCCAGCCGGGTTCGGCGACGGTGAAGACGAACGGCGTGATGCCGTCGCCCGTGACGACCTGCGCCGGCCGCTGCTCACCGGGGACCGGGTCGATGACGGTGACCGCCACCTCCACGGTGCCGTCGCCGACCGCCGCTCGCGCGTGGCCCGCCAGCCCGTCGCCGTCGACGCGCACCTCGCCGGCCCCATCGGTGTAGGTCACCCGCACGATCTGCGACAGCGCGTCCGCGGGCCCGACGAACAGATCCGTCGACTCCGCCGAAATGACCCGCACAACCAAACCCTACGGCGGTTTCGGTCGACGGTCGGCGCAGCTGAGAAATCAGGCGCGGGTGATGTCGACGACGAGTGCGCGGTGGTCCGAGATCGGAAGCGAAGGCGCGCAGCACCGCTGCACCCGCAGGCCACTGTCGTCGGTGACGATGTGGTCGAGTTGACGGTCGGGCTCATCGGCCGGGAACGTGACCGCCGAGGCGAGCGGTCGCAGGCGGGTCCAGCGATGAATCGTTTGCGGCACCATGTTCAGATCACCCATCAGCACTCGCGGCGACGGGAAGCCGCGCATGTCACGCAGAAGTCGGCGCAGCTGCATCCGATTCCACCCCGGCACGAACGACAGATGGGTGTTGGCGACGGTCAGAGGCCCCAGCGGAGTGTTCAACTGGCCGACGACCGCCGCGCGCGGCTCCTCGTTGACGACCTTCACCCGGTTCGGTCCCGGCAGATACATCGGAAACGGCACCGGAATCCGCGGCAGCCGCAGCACCTGCCACGACTCGGCGGGAAACCGCGACAGCAGCGCGATGCCGTAGGCGGCGGTCCCCGGCTGTTCGTCGCCGGTGGCCGCCATCCACGTGGCACCGGGTGTGCCGGAGATCGCCGCCACGAACCGGTGGCTCACCGCACCCATCGCTTCGGCGGCGACCGCGGTCAGGTCGGCCATCCCCGAGCGCGGCTGGTCGAGGTCGACCTCCTGCAGGGCCAGAATGTCGGCGTCGAGTTCCCGGACGGCCTCCACGAGGCGGTCTCGGTGAACGAGCCCGTCGTGCACACTGCGCCCGTGCAAGATGTTGAAGGTGGCCATCCGCATCTGCATGGGTACTAGCTACCCACAATGGCTGCTAGCCCATCAGTCGGCCCCAGGAGAGTAGTGCCCCAGAGAAACGATGATCTGCGCGACGCGCTCAAACGCGCGGCGTCGGCGCTGCGCGCCCAGGGCCCCGATTTCGCTCTCGGCGGCAGCTACGCGCTGTGGGTGTTCGGTGGTCCAGAACCCGTGCACGACGTAGATTTCGTGGTCGCCGAGCCCGACACCGAGAAGGCCGCGGCGACGCTGGAGGAGGCGGGTTTCCGGGTCGAGCGCACTCCTGAGGACTGGTTGTTCAAGGCGTGCGTCGAGGACGACTTCGTCATCGACGTGCTGCACCGGCTCAACGGCGTTCCGGTCGACAAGGAAACGATCCTGGCGGCCGAGGAGTACGACGTGCTCGCGATCCGGATGCGCGTGCTGGCGCCCACCGAGGTCATGCGCGAGAAGCTTAACTCCCTCAACGAACACCATTGCGACTTCGCCGCACTGCTTCCCGCGGTGCGAGCGGTCCGCGAACAACTGGACTGGGAGCAACTTCGCGCCGAGACCGCCGACAACCCGTTCGCATCAGCATTCCTGATGCTGGCCGACCGCCTCGAGCTCACCGGCTGACGCTTCGTCGCAGCCGCTTCGAGACCGCCTCCACGGCCTGTATCACCTCCGGCGGTGAGAGCACCCGGAAATCGCATCCGACCGTCGCGAAGTAGAGCACCATACGTTCGGGGTCGTCGGCACCGGCCGTGACGACGCATGCGTGCGGACCGTCGGGTTCGATCGTCGCCGATGACGGTGAGAAATGCTGGGCGACAACATCTTCCGGGGCGTCGAAGTGGACGCGCGCGACGTAACGGTACGGTGAGCTGCTGATCGACCGCCGCACGTACGTCGCCGCGTCGGGCGCCTCGCGGGGCACGAAGGTGCTGCCTTGGGCGCGCACGTCGTTCATCCGGTCCAGCCGCAGACTGCGCCAGTCCTGCTTGTCGCGGTCGAAGGCCAGCAGGTACCAGCGCCGGCCGGTGGTGACCAGCTGATAGGGCTCGAGCCGGCGCTGGGTCGCGTTGCCGCGGATGTCGACGACGTAGCCGGCGGCCACGTGCTCGTGGTCGCGGCAGGCCCGCGCGAGGGCCATCAGAACGTCGGGTTCGACCGGTGTATCGGAGGTCGGGGCCATCAGCGTGACGGTAGATTCGTGCACCGCGGCCACCTGCGACCGCAGCTTGGACGGCATCACCTGATCGAGCTTGCTCAGTGCCCGCAGCGCCGATTCGCCGACGCCCGCCACTGTTCCGCCCGCGGCCAGGCGCAGGCATACGGCCATCGCGACGGCCTCGTCGGGGTCGAGCAGCAACGGCGGCAACGCCGCACCGGCGCCGAGTTGATAGCCGCCGCCGTGGCCCTTGCTGGCGTGGACGGGGTATCCGAGGTCGCGTAGCCGTTCGATGTCGCGACGCACGCTGCGAGTGGTGACCCCCAACCGTTCAGCGAGGCCCTCACCAGTCCACACCCGCCGCGACTGCAGCAGGCCCAGCAGCTGCAGTATCCGGCTCGTCGTCTCCGACACAGCCGAAGAGTGTCACAGATTCAGGACTGTTTCTGTCCGCTGATCGCAACGGCTTGCAAATTCCGTGCCTCGCGCCGGTAGCACACGAATCGCTGGAGATTTAGGACCGGAACTGTCCTAAGGTTCTGCCACGCTATCGACATGAGTACGACAGCGAGGATCACCGACGAGTTGGCCGAGCAGACCGACTTCCACTGGACCAACTTCCTGCGCCCCCGGTTCCAGGGGCTCACCGACGACGAGTACTTCTGGCAACCGGTTCCGGACTGCTGGACCGTCCACCCGGACGGATCGATCGACTTCGACTATCCCGAACCGGCCCCGGCACCGTTCACGACGATCGCCTGGCGCCTCGCGCACGTCATCGTCGGCGTGTTCGCGATGCGCAACCACAGCCACTTCGGCGCCCCGTACGCCGACTACCAGTCCTGGCGGTACGCCACCGACGCCGCGACGGCGCTGCGACAGCTCGACGAGCAGTACCAAACCTGGATCGGCGGGGTGCGCGGGTTGTGCGACGAGGACCTGAACCGACCGTGCGGGCCCGCAGAAGGCCCCTACGCCGACCATCCGCTCATCGCGCTCGTCCTACACATCAATCGCGAGTTCATCCACCACGGCGCCGAAATCGCTTGCCTCCGAGACCTGTACGCCCACACCAACCCGAAGGGAAACTGAAGATGCCCGCTATGCCCCCACCTGTCGCCGACGAGCGCCAGGGTCTGCGCGAGTACGTGGCCGCCCAGCAGTACGCCTTCCGCGCCGTGGCGTTCGGCTTGACCGACGAACAAGCGCGGTCGACACCGTCGGTCAGCGCGCTGTCGATCGGCGGCTTGATCAAACACGTCACCAACTGCCAACGCGGGTGGATGCAGCGGGTCGCGGCCGCTCCCGAGCCGACCGAGAGCGACCGACGGCCGATGGAGGACCAGCAGGCCGACTATCAGGGCGAGTTCATCATGGGCGAGGACGAAACCCTCGCCGGCATCCTGACCAGGTTCGACGAGCAGAACGCCGAGACACTCCGATTGGTCGAGACCGCCGACCTGAACGCAGCGGTGCCGATCCCGCCGCATGTGCCCTGGTTTCCAAAGGACGTGTCGGCATGGTCGGTGCGCTGGGTGATCTTGCACATGATCGAGGAGCTGGCCCGGCACGCCGGGCAGGCCGATATCATCCGCGAAACCATCGACGGTGCAACGCTTTACGAGCTACTCGCCGGTCTTGAAGACTGGGAACCGACGCCGTGGCTGACGCCGTGGGGCAAGGAACCGGTCGCCGGGAAGGTGTAGAAAGCTGGGCATGCAGGTTCGTAGCGGCACCGCGGTATGCGGGGACGTCGGCATCTTCTACGAGGATCTCGGCGACCCCGCGGATCCGCCGGTGCTGCTGATCATGGGTGTCGGGGCGCAGTTGCCGATGTGGCCGGACGGGTTCTGCGCGCGGCTGATCGACCAGGGCTACCGGGTGATTCGCTTCGACCACCGCGACACCGGGTTGTCGACGAAGCTCAACGGGCAACGCGCGGACGGGTCGGTGTATCCGCGGGTGCTGCGGTATCTGCTGGGCCGCGCCAGTCCGGTGCCGTACACGCTGGTCGACCTGGCCGACGACGCGCGCGGGCTGCTCGACCATCTCGGCATCGACTGCGCGCACGTCGTCGGGGCGTCCATGGGCGGGATGATCGCGCAGGTGCTGGCGGGCCGCCATCCCGAACGGGTGGCATCGCTGGGACTGGTGATGACGAGCGCGGGGACGCCGTTCTCGTCGCTACCCGCTCTGCGGGTGATCCGGCTGGCGTTCGGCGCGCCCGCCCGCGACGCACCACTCGAGCAGCGCCTGGCCCACGAGGTCCGCAACGTGGCAATCATCAACGGGCCCAACTTCTTACCGCCCGCCGAGCAGCTACACCGCCGGGTGCGGGAGCTGCGCGAGCGCAGCGACTACCCGCAGGGCATGCTGCGTCAGTTCGATGCAATCCTCGGCACCGGCAGCCTGCTCCGCTACACCCGTCGCATCACCGCACCGACCGTCGTCATCCACGGCACGAAGGACCCGCTGGTGCGACCGCGCAACGGCCGCACCGTCGCACGGGCCGTCGACGGCGCGCGTTACGTCGTCGTCGATGGAATGGGGCATGACCTACCCGAACCGGTGTGGGGTCCGGTCGTCGGAGCGCTGAGGGAGAACTTCGCCGGCCCTACCGCAGCACCTGACTGACGGCGTGCTCGACGACCGCGTCCAGATCGGTCCCCAGCCTGCCCGCCAGCCACTGTTGCGCCAGCTCGGCCATCGCACCGGTGTACATCGCCGCGCCGACCTGGGCGGCGACCGAGTCGGTATCGGGCTGTAACCGCCAGCCCTCGGTGAGCACGCCTTCGCGCAACAAGTCCTGTGTCGCCGCACGCCGGGCCGCCAGCACCGGATTCGACCGCGCATCGGTGAACAGCACCCGGCCGCGGCGCGGGTCCTGGGAGCTGAAGCCGAGCACCGCGGCGATCCCGGCCCGAGTCCTGGCCCGCAGCGATTCGCCTGCCTGCGACATGGCCCCTTCGATCGCTTCGGCCAGTTGGGCGCTCACCTGGTCGTAGACAGCGCCGAGCAGGTCGTCGGTATCGGCGAAGCTCTCGTAGAAATACCGTGTGTTCAGCCCACATTCGCGGCACACCGACCGCACCGACACGGCAGCCTCGCCGCCATCGCCGAACAGCCGGAAGGCGGCGTCGATCAGCTGCGCTCGGCGCTCGGCGCGGCGGTCCGTCAGCGGCACGCCCGCCCATCGGGTCGGACTGGACACGACCCCAGCGTAGGCGCCATCACGTCCACTCTGGTCACATACGTGACCAAAATGTATTCTGGCTACAGCCGTGACCAGAGTTTGGAACCGAGGAGCCGACGTGATTCTGCTGCCGCACCAGTTCATCGGAGAAGCGCTCAACCAGCGCTTCGACAAGGACATCCGGCGCAATTACTTCCGCGGTATGCAGTTCGCCGCGCCGGTGGGCGATCCGGGCTGGTTCGGCCCCGGCAGCGCGGTCTGGCACGTGCACTCGCACATGCAGGCGCTGATCTTCGGCCTGCAGTGCGCGGCGTTCATGGAGCGGCTGGATCCCTCGATCTACTGGATGGGCATGCACCACTCACGGCTGGTCAAGCGCGACCCGAAAACGGGGGTCGCCGTTCCCGAGATCGACCCCAAGGGCGCGGTGGTACGTCTCGGCCACTCGATCGCATTCTTCATCGGCACCGCCTACGGCTCGACCGAGACCGCCGAGCGTCTGGCGAAAGCTGTCCGTTCGATGCACCACACCATCAAGGGCACGCGCCCCGACGGCGCCCGTTACGACGCCGACGACCCGGACTGGTTGCGCTGGAACTACGCCACCGTGGTGTGGGGCCTGGCCACCGCGCATGAGCTTTACCATCCGAACCCGTTGCGCGGCAACAAGATCGATCGTTACTACCGCGAATTCGTGCGGGTCGGCCACGCGTTGGGCGGTACCGACCTGCCCGAGACGAAGGCCGAGGTCGCCGACTGTCTCGAGTCCTATCTACCGCGGTTGGCCGTCACGCACGGCACGGCGCTCGCCACGGGGCCGGGCCTGCCGCTGGCGCAGAGCGCGATCAACTGGGCCATCCGCGACACGATGCCGCGCTGGGCTAAGCAGTTGATCCAGCACAAGGACCCGCACATCCTCGAGCGCACCGCGCGCCGGGCGACCGTTTGGTCGGTGATCAACGGGCTGCATATCGCGCAGGGCCAGATACCGGAGTTCCGCCAGGCGCAGGCCAGGGTGGCCTCGGGCACCGATGTGCCGCACACGCTGCTGACATACCGGCTGGGCGACGACGAGATCCGCACGCGCGACGAGGTCGAGCGCAGTTTCGCCGAGGCATGAATCAGCCGCGAAATGGCATTCCAGCAGGAAAAGTGCGAGTAGCGGCCTGCTGGAATGCAATTTCGGCGCAACAGGGACCCCGCAACAGGGGGCCCGTAGAAGGCCGACTGTGAGCCGGTGCACAGGTTTTTACGGGCCACCGCGGATTTTGAGACACTGGCCGTTATGAGTGCCACGCGAAAGACGCAGCACCGCGACGTAGCCAAGCTCGACAGGGTCCCCCTGCAGATCGAGGCGGCCCGCGTCGGTGCCACGGGTTGGCAGATCACCCGTACCGGCGCGCGGGTCGTTTCGAAGATCGCCGGCCGCGGTTCGCTGCAACAGAAGATCATCAAGCAGGTCCCGCAGGCGTTCGCCGACCTGGGGCCCACCTACGTCAAGTTCGGCCAGATCATCGCGTCGAGTCCCGGCGCGTTCGGGGAACCGCTGTCAAAGGAGTTCCGCAGCCTGCTCGACCGGGTTCCGCCCGCGGACCCCGAAGAGGTGCACAAGCTGTTCGTCGAGGACCTCGGCGACGAACCCGCGAACCTGTTCAAGAGCTTCGACGAGAAGCCGTTCGCGTCCGCGTCGATCGCCCAGGTGCACTACGCGACGCTGCACAGCGGTGAAGAGGTCGTTGTCAAGATCCAGCGCCCCGGCATCCGCAGGCGGGTCGCCGCGGATCTGCAGATCCTCAAGCGCGGCGCGCGGCTGGTCGAGTTCGCCAAGCTGGGTCAGCGCCTGAGCGCTCAAGACGTCGTCGCCGACTTCGCCGACAACCTGGCCGAGGAACTCGACTTCCGGCTCGAGGCGCAGTCGATGGACGCGTGGGTCGCGCACATGCACGCCTCCCCGCTGGGCCGCAACATCCGTGTGCCACAGGTCTATTGGGATCTCACCAGCGAGCGCGTGCTGACGATGGAGCGCATCCAGGGCACCCGTATCGACGATGTGAAGACCATCCGGCAGAAGGGCTTCGACGGCACCGAACTGGTCAAGGCGCTGCTGTTCAGCGTCTTCGAAGGCGGCCTGCGCCACGGGCTGTTCCACGGCGACCTGCATGCGGGCAACCTCTACGTCGACGACGACGGCAAGATCGTGTTCTTCGACTTCGGGATCATGGGCCGGGTCGACCCGCGCACCCGCTGGCTGCTGCGCGAACTCGTGTACGCGCTGCTGGTGAAGAAGGACCACGCCGCAGCGGGCAAGATCGTCGTGTTGATGGGCGCAGTCGGCACCATGAAGCCGGAGGCCCAGGCGGCCAAGGACCTCGAGAAGTTCGCGACACCATTGACCATGTCGACGCTGGGCGACATGAGCTACGCCGAGATCGGCAAGCAACTGTCGACCCTCGCCGAGGCATATGACGTCAAGCTGCCGCGCGAACTGGTGCTGATCGGCAAGCAGTTCCTCTACGTCGAGCGCTACATGAAGCTGCTCGCACCGAAGTGGCAGATGATGTCGGATCCCCAGCTGACCGGCTACTTCGCCAACTTCATGGTCGAGGTCAGCAGGGAGCACGACACGGAACTCGACAGCGAGGTCCGCGGCTGAATGCAGGTCCGAACCGGATTCGCCAAGTCCGGCGATCTCGACATCTACTACGAGGACATGGGCGATCCGAACGACCCGGCGGTCCTGCTCGTCATGGGACTCGGCGCGCAGCTTCTGATGTGGCGCAAGGATTTCTGTGAGCGGCTCATCAACCAGGGCCTGCGGGTCATCCGGTTCGACAATCGAGATGTCGGCCTTTCCACGAAACTCCGGGGGCTGAGCACCGACGCCCCGCTGGTGCCGCGGATGCTGCGCTCGCTGCTCGGGATGAGAAGCCCGGCCGCATACACACTCGAGGACATGGCCGATGACGCGGCCGCCCTGCTGGACCATCTCGAGATCGAGCGCGCCCACATCGTCGGCGCGTCGATGGGCGGGATGATCGCCCAGGTGTTCGCCGCCCGGCACAAACCGCGCACCCGGTCGTTGGCGATCATCTTCTCGAGCAACAACCAAACGCTGCTGCCACCACCGGGTCCGCGACAGCTGATCGCGATCTTGCAGCGGCCCAGAGCCAACACCCGCGAGGCGATCATCGAAAACGCCGTCCGGGTCACCAAGATCATCGGCAGCCCGGGCTTCCCCGCCTCCGAGGAGCGGCTGCGCGCCGACGCGATCGCGGACTACAACCGCTGCTACCACCCCGCCGGGATCGGCAGGCAGTTCTCGGCGATCCTGGGCAGCGGCAGCCTGTTGCGCTACGACCGCGAGATCACGGCTCCCACGGTGGTGCTGCACGGCAAGGCCGACAAGCTGATGCGCCCGTCAGGAGGACGCGCGATCGCCAAAGCCATCGCAAACGCCCGGCTGGTGCTGTTCGACGGTATGGGTCACGAACTGCCCGAGCCGCTGTGGGACGACATCATCGGGGAGCTCAAAACCGTTTTCGCCGCAAATATTTGACGTCGGCGCAAGCGTTCCTCGGGTGGCCAGCAAGCACGGTTGCGCGTACATTCGTCCCGAGTGCTTCCGGGCTTGAACTGTCACAGGCGACGCGAGCTCTGATTCCGCCCAGAAAGGCACAACAGTGGCTGCAACACGCAACTTGACGCCGCACTTCGCCGACGTGCAGGCGCACTACGACCTCTCAGACGAGTTCTTCCGGCTCTGGCTGGATCCGTCCCAGACCTACAGCTGCGCCTTCTTCGAGCGCGATGACATGACGCTCGAGGAGGCTCAGCGCGCCAAAGTCGATCTCGCGTTGGGCAAATTGCGCCTTGAACCGGGGATGACGCTGCTCGACGTCGGCTGCGGTTGGGGTTCGACGATGATGAGGGCTGTCGAGAAGTACGACGTCAACGTCGTCGGCCTCACCTTGAGCGAGAACCAGCACGCCCACGTCGAGAAGGTCTTCGCCGGATCCGACAGCCCGAGGTCCAAGCGGGTGTTGCTTCAGGGCTGGGAACAGTTCGACGAGCCCGTGGACCGAATTGTGTCGATCGGTGCGTTCGAGCACTTCGGCAGGGACCGCTGGGACGACTTCTTCACCATGGCCCACCGCGTGCTGCCCGACGACGGGGCGATGCTGCTGCACACCATCACCGCGCTCACACTTCCGCAGATGGCAGAGCAAGGTATGCCGCTGACGTTTTCGGTGGCCCGGTTCGTGAAGTTCATCCTCACCGAGATCTTCCCGGGCGGATACCTGCCGACGATCGAGCTGGTCGCCGAGCACGCCGAGAAGGCGGGCTTCGAGTTGACCCGGCGACAGAGCCTGCAGCCGCACTACGCGCGCACGCTTGACTGCTGGTCAGCGGCGCTGGAGACGCACAGGGACGAGGCGATCGCCATCCAGTCCCAAGAGGTCTACGACCGCTACATGCACTACCTGACCGGCTGTGCACACGGCTTCCGCGTCGGATACATCGACGTCAACCAGTTCACGCTCCAGAAATAGCCCCCGCCTCCCACAAATTGCCGCCGGAGTGGCGGCACGCCGAATTAGGGTTCGGCAACGGCCGACGATAGGGTGTCGACCAGATCATCACGTGACGACGTGCAGGTCCGCGTCACGTCATTGGGAAAGGCCAAGCAGGGGAAATATGTCTGACAACTCAACCGGCACGAAGGATATGCGGCCTCATTTTGAGGACATCCAGGCGCATTACGACCTGTCGGACGACTTCTTCGGCGTGTTCCAGGACCCGACGCGCAAATACAGCTGCGCATACTTCACCGGCCCGAACGTCACGCTGTCGGAGGCGCAGATCGCCAACGTCGACCAGCACCTCGACAAGCTCGACCTCAAGCCGGGTATGACCCTGCTGGAGGTGGGCTGCGGGTGGGGCCTGACGTTGCAGCGTGCGATGGAGAAGTACGACGTCAACGTGATCGGGCTGACCCTGTCGAAGAACCAGCAGGCCTACTGCAACCAGCTGCTGAGCAAGCTGGACACCGAGCGCACCTACGACGTACGCCTCGAGGGCTGGGAGCAGTTCCACTCCCCCGTCGACCGCATCGTCTCCATCGAGGCGTTCGAGCACTTCGGCTTCGAGCGCTACGACGACTTCTTCAAGACGTGTTTCGACATCCTGCCCGACGACGGCCGGATGACCATCCAGAGCAGCGTCGGCTATCACCCGTACGACCTGGCCGCACGCGGTAAGAAGCTGACCTTCGAGATGGCCCGCTTCATCAAGTTCATGATCACCGAGATCTTTCCCGGCGGCCGCCTGCCGACGACGCAGATGATGGTGGAGCACGGCGAAAAGGCGGGCTTCCAGGTGCCCGAGCCGCTGTCGTTGCGTAACCACTACATCAAGACGCTGGGCATCTGGGCCGACCGCCTCGAGCGCAACAAGGACACCGCGATCGCGGCCGCCGGCGAGGAGAACTACGACCGGTACATGCGCTATCTCAAAGGCTGCCAGTGGTACTTCATCGACGAGGGCATCGACGTCAGCCTGGTTACGTATCTGAAGCCCGGCGCAGCCGCGTAAGGGACGAAACGTAGGGAAATACCTGATTCGCCCGGCGTGAGGAGTCGCTACCGTTCGACAGATGAGCGGGAGTCGGGAATCCGCGTGCTACCTGGCTGAATGGTATCTGCCCGAGCTCACTGAGCAATCCGTCGAGGACCTCGTCGCACGTCTTGACGCCGCGGCCGCCGTCGCCACTGGCGAGGGCACTCCCGTCGAGTTGCTGATCACGCTGGCCGTACCCAGCGACGAGGTGCTCTACGGCGTCTTCGGCGCCGGCTCCCGAGAGATCGTCTCCCGGACCTGCCTGGCCGCCGGGGCACCACACCAGCGGCTGTCCGCTCCTGTGGGCACCCGGATCCGGCGCCACCACCGCGCTTGACGTTGCCGGACACCTCCGCACTCCTTGGCTCTGCCTATTAAGCGCTCCTCTTAGCTGCATATCGGCGGCCCACGACTACTGCGCCCTCATATGTCAGCGGGATATCCTCGATTTGCTGTCGATGAGGGGTGTGGTTCTGGTGTCCGGCGTAATCGAGCGTCCGGCCGAATTCCGGGCGGTCGGCGATTTCCTGGAATCCGCCGACAGCGCACCATGTGCACTTGTCATCGAGGGAGAGGCCGGAGCCGGCAAGACCACCCTGTGGCTGACGGGTATCTCTGCGGCCCGTCAACGCGGCTTCCGGGTGCTGACGGCGCGCGCCGGCCAGGCCGAGACGACTCTCGCGTATGCGGCCGTCGCCGACCTCTTCGGCGACATCCCCTCTGAGGTCTTCGCCGGCCTGCCGGACGTGCAGCGCCTGGCTGTGGATCGCGTGCTGCTGCGCGCGGACGGCGACGGCCCGCCGACAGATCAGGGCGCGGTGGCGGCGGCCTTCGCCGGTGCCGTCGAGCACTTCTGCGGCGACGGGCCGGTGCTCATTGCCATCGACGACGTGCAGTGGCTGGATCCGTCCAGTCAAGCCGTGGTGGCCTTCGCCGCCAGGCGGTTCAGCGGTTGCGTGGGCGTGCTGGTCACCGAACGCACCGAACACGAGGGCGCCGACGCGGCGAGTTGGCTGCAGGTAGGCGACCCGTCCGGTGTCCGCCGGGTGCACGTGGGTCCCTTGAGTCTCGGCGGGCTGCACGCCCTGATCTCGGCGCGGCTCGGCCGAACTTTTCCTCGCCCGACGATGGTCCGGATCGCCGAAATCTCCGGCGGCAACCCGTTCTACGCCCTCGAGTTGGCGCGCGCGATCGACGCGGGCGATTCCCAGTCGGTGTTGCCCGCGACGCTCGCGGAGTTGATGCGCAGGCGCATCGGTCGGCTGGAACCCGAGACGCAGATCCTCCTGCTGGCCGCCGCATGTGAGGCCGCTCCCACCGTCGACCTGTTGGCTCGTGTCACGCACAGCACGGGCGATCGCACCGCCGAACTGCTGGCCGAAGCCAGAGACAAGGGAATCCTGACCATCAGCGGTGACGCCGTGGCGTTCTCGCATCCGCTGTTGGCGCGCAGCGTGTACACCGATGCCAAACCGAGTGCGCGACGCGCCATGCACCGGTCGCTGGCCGAGGCGGCGGTACTCGACGAGTCCAGAGCCAGGCATATGGCACTGGCCGCCGCCAGCGCCGACCCGGCCACGCTGGAGGCGCTCGACACCGCCGCCGATACGGCGGTGGCACGCGGTGCACCCGCCGCGGCCGGCGAATTACTCGAGCTGGCAATCGGTCTCGGCGGTGATACACCAACGCGGCGGATTCGCGCGGCCGACCACTACCTGCACGCCGGCGATCTGGAGCGCACCCGCTCGCTGCTGGACGGATTGACCGAGCGTATTCCGCGTGGCGCGCACCGGGCGATGGCGTTGAACTTGTTGGCCAGCATGCGGATTCAACACAACAGCTTCACCGACGCCGTTATCCTCTTGGAACAGGCGCTCGACCATGATGAGGGTGACCGCGAGGTCCGGGTCCGCACGCTACTGCTGCTGGCGTATGCGCGCCTCAACGCCGGTGAGTTCGGGGCAGCGCTACAGAGCGCGGAACGGGCCGCCGCTTACGCGGAAGACGTTGGGATCGCCGACCTTACGAGTCAGGTTCTCGCGGTGCGCACCAACATCGCCTGCATGTGCGGTCGCGGCGTCGACTGGGCGGGCATCGACCGGGCGTTGGCACTGCAGGATCTGAGCAGCGAGGCGCCGATCGCGTTCCGCGCCAGAGCCAACCACGCCTTGCTGCTGGCGTTCGTGGGGCGCTTGGACGAGGCGATGGACCAGATGGCTTTCGTGCGTCAGCGTTGCCTCGAGCGAGGGGCCGAAACCGATCTGATCTTCGTCGCGGTGTTCAGCGCGTTGATCGAGATCTGGCGGGGACGCTACGACGACGCGACCCGCATCGCCGAGGAGACCGTGGAGCGGGCACAGCAACTCGGCGGTGAGCACATGCGAGTGGTCGCCAAGACCATCCAGTCCGCAGTCGCCGCGTATGCCGGTAGGGAGGGTGAGACCCGCGCTGTCGCCCGGAAGGCGATCGATCTCGCCGAGCGTTGCAGTTCCCCCCGGCTGGCTGACTGGGCTTCGGTCAACCTGGCGTTCCTCGAGGTGTCGTTGGGCAACTACGAACAGGCGCTGCAGATCTTGCAGCCGCTGGTCGACCGGTTCCCGTTCCTGCCAGGCACGGAGATCATCACCGCGGGATTCGTCCCCGACGCGGTCGAGGCGATGGTCGCGCTCGGCCGAGCCGCCGAAACCGAGCCGATGATCGAGGCGCTGGAGGCCAATGGGCGACTGTTGGACAGGCCGTGGATGCTGGCCATGGCCGCCCGGTGCCGCAGCCTCTGGCTGGCCGCGCAAGGTGAGGTCGACGAGGCGGCCGATATGGCGAGACGCGCGCTCGCGCACCATGAGCGCCTGCCGATGCCCTTCGAGCGTGCTCGAACCCTGTTGCTGCTCGGCCAGTTACAGCGACGTCAGCGGCAGAAGGAGGCGTCGCGCACGACGATGACCGAGGCCTTGCACGCGTTCGAAGGCTTGGGCACTCCGCTGTGGGCGCAGCGGGCCCGCGCCGAGATCGCGCGGGCCGGCGCGTCGAGCAATGGACATCTGGGTTTGACGCCGTCGGAGCACCGCGTCGCCGAACTCGCGGCGTCGGGGATGACGACCAAGGACGTGGCCACCGCGCTGTTCATCAGCCCCAAGACGGTCGAGACCAACCTCTCGCGCATCTACCGAAAACTTGGAATCAGATCGCGGGCCGAACTCGGGCGCGTCTTTGGCGAGAATTTTTGAGCTTCAGGGTGTTTCGATGGATTCGTGCCGAACGTAGTTCACCAGAGAAGCGTCCGCGTCGGCGGGTTCGAAACCGACCGACTGGATCTTGGCGAGATCGAGGACGCTGTTAGCCGGTCGAGGCGCGACGAGTTTCGTTGCGTCGGCGAAGTACTGCTCGGTCGTGACATCGGTGATCCGGCCCGGGTCGTGACCGGCGAGTTCGAACGTTCGCCGCGCGATGTCGGCCCACGTGCTCACCGTCCCCGAGCCGGTGACGTTGTAGACGCCGTACGGGGCGTGCGCGTCGGTCAGATGCCGGATTGCCCTTGCGATTTCCGATGTGAACGTCAGGCGGCCGCGTTGATCATTCACGACGGAGGGATTCACCCCGCGGTTGGCGAGGGAGAGCATCGTGCGCACGAAGTTGTTCCCGTCGCCGATCACCCATGAGGTCCGAATGATGTAGTGCCGGTCCACCGTTGCCACGACGAGGTCACCGGCGGCCTTGGTTTGGCCGTACACGCCAAGTGGCGACACTGGATCGTCCTCACGGTATGGCTCGGAGGCGTCGCCGTCGAAGACGTAGTCACTGGAGATGTGCACCAGCGTGATGTTGTTGTCGGCGGCGGTACGCGCCAGCGCGGCGACACCGGCGACGTTGGTGGCCCACGCCGCCGCACGGCCTTCCGGCGTTTCGGCTGCGTCCACACCCGTGAAGGCGGCGGCGTTGATGATGGTCTCGTATTCGCGCCAGCGGCGCGCGGACTCGATGCCGGCGGCGGTGAGGTCGACGTCGGCGCGTTCGGCGAATTCGACACCGGAGGTACCGGCGTACGCCTCGCGCAGCGCCCGGCCCAGTTGACCACCGGCGCCGAGAACCAGGGTCTTCCGTGGCGGGATGGGCTTGACCTCGGCCAGACGCGGATTCTCGCGATCCTTCGCCGACAGCTCCGCGCGGTCCAGCGGGATCGGCCAGTCGATGGCGACGGTCTCGTCGGCGAGGTTCACCGAGGTGTACTGGGCATCGGGCGAGTAGTGATCGTTCACCAGGTAGATATAGGCGGTGTTGTGCTCCAGATTCTGGAATGCGTTACCGACCCCCCGAGGGACGAAAACCGCTCGCGACGGGCCGATTTCGGCCGTGAAGGTGACACCGAACGTGGGGCCGTCACGCAGGTCGACCCACGCGCCGAAGATCCGGCCGGTCGCGACGGAGATGAACTTGTCCCACGGCTCGGCGTGAATTCCGCGTGTGGTGCCCGCACTCTCGTTGAGCGACACGTTGTTCTGCACCGGCTTGAAATCGGGCAAACCGAGCGCGACCATCTTCTCGCGCTGCCAGTTCTCTTTGAACCATCCCCGGTTGTCTCCATGCACGGGCAGTTCCCACACGACCAGCCCCGGGATGGGAGTCGTCAAAGCGCGCAGGGGCTTACCGAAATCAGTCACAACTGGGCCTTCTTCACTGACCCATCCGAGCGTAAAAGCTCTCGGTGGCGTCTTTGGCGGGGGCCCACCAGTCTTCGTGGTCGCGGTACCACTGGATCGTTGCGGTCAGACCTTCTTCGAAGTCTTGGTACTGCGGTCGCCAACCGAGTTCCTCGCGCAGCTTGGTCGAGTCGATGGCGTACCGCAGGTCGTGGCCCGCTCGATCGGTGACGTGGTCGTAGGCGTCGGCGGGCTGACCCATGAGGGTGAGGATCGACTCGACGACGGTCTTGTTGTCCTTCTCGCCGTCGGCGCCGATCAGATACGTCTCACCGATACGTCCCTTGTCGAGCACGGTCAGCACCGCTGACGAGTGGTCGTCGGCGTGAATCCAGTCCCGCACGTTGCGGCCCTCGCCGTAGAGCTTGGGGCGGATTCCCCGCAGAACATTCGTGATCTGTCGCGGGATGAACTTCTCGACGTGTTGATAGGGCCCATAGTTGTTGGAGCAGTTCGAGATCGTCGCGGCCACACCGAACGATCGAACCCAGGCCCGTACCAGCAGATCGCTGCCGGCCTTGGTCGACGAGTACGGAGACGACGGGTTGTACGGCGTCTGCTCGGTGAACCGGCGCGGGTCGTCGAGCTCCAGCTCCCCGTACACCTCGTCGGTCGAGATGTGATGGAAGCGCGTGCCGTGCCTGCGCGCGGCCTCGAGCAACGTGAAGGTGCCCGCGAGGTTGGTGTGCAGGAACGGCTCCGGGTTGTCCAGCGAATTGTCGTTGTGCGATTCGGCGGCGTAGTGCACGACCGCGTCCACCGACGCGAACAGCTCGTCGACCAACGGGGCATCCGCGATGTCGCCGTGCACGAACGTCATTCGGTCGTCGGGCAGTCCCGCGAGCGAGGCGCGGTTGCCCGCATAGGTCAGCTTGTCGAGCACGGTGACGTGATGATCCGTGTGGTCGATGACGTACCGCACGAAATTCGAGCCGATAAAGCCCGCTCCACCAGTGACGAGGAGACGCGACATCACCGTCCCCTGTTCAGAAGGTCCAATAGATAGCCGCCGTAGCCAGACTTCATTAAAGGCGTGGCACGTTCCCGTAATTCGTCGTCGCTGATCCAGCCCTGCAGCCAGGCGATCTCTTCGGGAGCGCCGATCTTCAGACCGGTGCGTCGTTCCATGGTGCGCACATACTCGGCGGCGTCGGTCATCTGGTCGAAGGTGCCGGTGTCCAGCCAGGCGGTTCCGCGGGGCAGCACGTGCACCTGCAGCCGCTCCTGCTCGAGATAGCAGCGGTTGACATCGGTGATCTCGTACTCACCGCGGGCACTCGGCTTGAGGCCCTTGGAGATCTCGACCACGTCGTTGTCGTAGAAGTACAGACCCGGTACGACGTAGTTGCTTTTGGGCTGCTCGGGTTTCTCCTCCAAGGAGATTGCCGAGCCATTGTCGTCGAACTCGATCACACCGTATGCGGACGGCTCCGCCACCCAATAGGCGAAGATTGCGCCGCCGTCGATCGTGGTGAACCGTTTGAGCTGGCTGCCCAGCCCCGGGCCGTACAACAGGTTGTCGCCGAGCACGAGGGACACGTTGTCGGTGCCGATGAACGTCTCACCGATCGTGAAAGCCTGTGCCAGACCGTCAGGGGACGGCTGTTTGGCATAGGTGATCGACACTCCGAAGCGTGAACCGTCACCGAGCAGGCGTTCGAAACCGTCCGCATCGTGGGGCGTCGTGATCACCAGGATGTCGCGTATGCCCGCCAACATCAGCGTCGATAGCGGGTAGTACACCATCGGCTTGTCGTAGACGGGCATCAATTGCTTAGACACACCCAGGGTTATCGGATGCAGGCGCGTGCCGCTCCCGCCCGCCAAAATGATGCCCCTCACGAGCCCAATCGTGACACACAGCGCATTTGCGCTCGCAGAGAGACGCTGGTCCAGCAGCCCGAGCCTGCTCGGTCAGGCTGCGGCCGGTTCGGAATCCTGCGAGTCGTCCGCGGCGCCGGCGCCTTCGAGGTCTTTCGCGGTCCCGTTCGGGTCGGTCTTGGTCGTGAGGCCCTCAGAGGGTTCGGGGCTCGCCGGGGTGATTCGTTGCACGCCGCCGTTATCGCCGTCCGCAGGCCCCGCGGCAGGCTTGTTCGGCGAGGCGTCCAGCGACACGCTGCGACCGTTGGCATCGATCCGGTTCTGTGCGGGATTCGTTGTGACCTCGGAATCCTTCTTGACGTCGGGGTCCTTCACGGCGACGACGACATTGCCGTCGGCGGGGTCGGTCGTCTTCTCGCCCACGACTTCTTGGGCGACGATCGGAGTGGTTTCAAGTACGGGCCCCTGCGGCTCCTCGCCCTCGATGATCTCTCCTTCGGCAAGCTCCGTGATGACCTCGCCCTCGATCGCTCCCTCGACGACCGGCGTCCCGGCACCTTCAGTCAGCGTGAGATCCCCCTCGCTGTTGACGGTGAGCATCATCTCGTCGGCGTCGCCACGCGCGGCCAGCAGCCGCGAATCGTCACCCTGGTTTTCGTCGGCATCCGCCAGAAGCTTGGCTCCCGGCGGATCGCCCTGCTCATCCGCCGCAGCGGGAGGAGCGACCGGTGCCGGCACCGGATCGGGGGTGATCGTTATCGGCTTCGGCGCCAGCTCCGGGATGAAGTTGCCGAGGAAGTTGACCACACCCTGGAAAACAGCCGGAATCATCCTGAGCACCAGCGTGATCGGGTTGAAGAACGGGATCAGTCCGATCGGGGAATACTGCCCGAACGGGATGTTGCGGTTGTATCCCGTCTCTTCGATGAGCACCTCGAGGATGGGCTCCCAGAAATCTGCGATCGGCTTTCCGATCAATGGGATCGAGTGCAGCGGACGCACTATCGGTAGCACCTTCGGCCTGACGGTGTAGTACGTCGTGTCTCCGTACTGCTGAATCTGGACGAGATCCGGGTGCTTCTCGGGGTATGTGGTGAGCTCTTTCCATTCGGCGACGGTGTATCCGGCGGGGGTTTCACCGGGATCACTGTCCTCGTTGATCGCGAGATAGGTGCCGTGGTCGTAGTAGAAGCCCAAGACCGAATTGATGATGGCCAGCGGATTGAGCAGATACTGCGGGAAATCCGCGATGCCCTCCCACCGGATCGCCCAGTCCTTTGTCTTGAACGGCGTGTTGGTCGGCGTGGGCTGGCCGGTCGTCACATCCAGGATCGGGATGTGGCCGAGAAATCCGAACCGCGAGAGGATTCCGCCGTTCGGGCGATTCGGGTTGCCGATGTAGACGAACTCTATGGAGTCCGCATTATCGACCAGATCTTTCCACTGGCCGCTGGCGAACTGCATCTTCGAGATGGTGACCACGCGGGACCCCTGTGAATACCCGGCGATCACAATATCCCCGTCGTAACCGAGGCTCTCCATCGTCGTCAGCACTTCATTCAGGTTCTTCACGCCATCAGCGACGGACACGTCGAACTTCTCGCATCGACCCGGGTCGCACCAGCCCGGCAATGGAATCGGCCAGAACGATGCGAAGTAGTCGATACCGTCCAGCTGGCAGTTGTTGGCGACGGTGCAATCCGTGCGCTTCATGTAGTAGTCGCGGTAGTTCGGCATGTAATCGGTGACATCGTTCGCGTTCGGCGTTCCGGTACCCGGCACGATCAGCGCGGTCGTAGCGGCCAGACTGACCGCTGCCAACAGTGCGGTCGCGGCGCTGAGGACGGTAGCGCTCAGCAGGCCCAGCAAAGAGAGAAAGACGACCCGGATGCACTTACG
Organism: Mycobacterium neumannii; assembly: GCF_002245615.1. Lineage (NCBI taxonomy): Bacteria > Bacillati > Actinomycetota > Actinomycetes > Mycobacteriales > Mycobacteriaceae > Mycobacterium > Mycobacterium neumannii. The sequence continues at coordinate 140,490 of NZ_NKCO01000006.1, forward strand.
CATGGGTCAACTTTCACATAGGCGCGGCGGCAGCGACGACAAAACCCGCGAAGTTCCCGGGGTAATTTCTGTCGGCCAGATACCTACCGGCCCAATGCGGCCGTCGCATCCCCGAGGTCGCTGACAGCAACGCCTAGCCCCCGCTTCCGGTTCGAAAAGCAGAGAACACGCTCGGGCATTCTCTGCTCAGTCGTCGGACGCCGCGGTGCAAACCCGCGAACGGGCGGCTTCTACGCTCCGGCTTCGGTGAAGTTGCGCGTCACCGACGGGTCGACCGGAATGCCCGGGCCGGTCGTGGTCGAGATGACGACCTTCTTGAGGTAGCGGCCCTTCGACGACGACGGCTTGGCCCGCAGGATCTCGTCGATCGCGGCGCCGTAGTTCTCCGCCAGCGCCTTCTCGTCGAACGACGCCTTGCCGATCACGAAGTGCAGATTGGCCTGCTTGTCGACGCGGAAGTTGATCTTGCCGCCCTTGATGTCAGACACGGCCTTGGCGACGTCGGGCGTCACGGTGCCGGTCTTCGGGTTCGGCATCAGACCACGCGGACCGAGAATGCGCGCGATGCGGCCGACCTTGGCCATCTGGTCGGGCGTCGCGATCGCCGCGTCGAAGTCCAGCCAGCCGCCCTGGATCCGCTCGATCAGGTCGTCGCTGCCGACGGCGTCGGCACCGGCGGCCTCGGCAGCCTCGGCCTTGTCGCCGACCGCGAACACCACAACGCGGGCGGTCTTACCGGTGCCGTTCGGGAGGTTGACGGTGCCGCGCACCATCTGATCGGCCTTACGCGGGTCGACACCCAGCCGGATCGCCACCTCGACGGTCGCGTCCTGCTTCTTCGATCCCGTCTCCTTGGCCAGCTTCGCTGCCTCCAGCGGCGTGTACAGCCGGCTGCGGTCCACCTTCTCGGCGGCTTCGCGGTATGCCTTGCTCGTCTTGCTCATCTGTTTCTCCTAGTTGCTGAGTTGTGGTCTGTGATGATTGCTCTTCGCGCGAGCGCTCATCGCCGGGCCGAAGCTGGCCCTCCCACGAAAATTCCGGTCGAACTACTCGACCGAGATTCCCATCGACCGGGCGGTGCCGGCGATGATTTTGGCGGCCTGATCGATGTCGTTCGCGTTCAGGTCTTCCTTCTTGGTCTCGGCGATCTCGCGCACCTGATCCCAGGACACCTTGGCGACCTTGGTCTTGTGCGGCTCGCCCGAACCCTTCTGGACGCCGGCAGCCTTCAGCAGCAGCTTGGCCGCGGGCGGTGTCTTGAGGTTGAACGTGAAACTGCGGTCCTCGTAGACGGTGATCTCCACGGGGATGACGTTGCCGCGCTGGTTCTCCGTCGCGGCGTTGTACGCCTTGCAGAATTCCATGATGTTGACGCCGTGCTGGCCGAGCGCCGGACCGACCGGCGGGGCGGGGTTGGCCTGCCCGGCCTGGATCTGCAGCTTGATCAGCCCGACGACCTTCTTCTTCGGGGCCATGGTGTTGGTTGTTCCTCTCTCGGTTCTCTGCGACTTGTGCACACGTTGTTGCGCCGAGCGCTCCTAGGCGTGCACAGATCGCTGGCTTAGATCTTGGCGACCTGGTTGAAGGTCAGTTCGACAGGTGTTTCGCGGCCAAAGATGGACACCAGCACCTTGAGCTTCTGCTGCTCGGCGTTGACCTCGCTGATCGAGGCGGGGAGCGTCGCGAACGGGCCGTCCATGACGGTGACCGACTCGCCGACCTCGAAGTCCACCTCAATCGGCGCGCGCTCGATGCCCCCGGCCTCGGCGGCGGCTGCACCGGCCGCAGCGGCGGCCTTGCCCGGCTTCTTCGCCGCGGCGGGCGGCAGCAGGAACTTGACGACGTCGTCCAGCGACAGCGGCGACGGCCGCGACGTCGCACCGACGAAGCCCGTCACACCCGGTGTGTTGCGCACCGCCCCCCACGACTCGTCGTTGAGCTCCATGCGCACCAGGATGTAACCGGGCAGCACCTTGCGGTTGACCTGCTTGCGCTGGCCGTTCTTGATCTCGGTGACCTCTTCGGTCGGCACCTCGACCTGGAAGATGTAGTCGCCGACGTCCAGGTTCTGCACGCGGGTCTCGAGGTTGGCCTTCACCTTGTTCTCGTAACCGGCGTAGGAGTGGATGACGTACCAGTCGCCCGGCTTGGTCCGCAGTTCCTTCTTCAGCGCGACCGCCGGATCCTCTTCCTCGGGCTCGGCTTCAGCGGGGGCCGCCTCACCGGCCGCGTCGTCCGCGGTGGCCGCCTCGTCGCTCACGGCGTCACCGGCGACGTCGGCATCCTCGGTCGCCGGGTCGGTGGTCGCGTCGGTCGTCGCCCCAGTCGTTTCGTCGATCAGGTCAACGCTCTCGGCCGAAGGCGTATCGCCCTCGAAGCTAGTCACTTGTCAGTCCTCTCGAAATTCTCATCCGTCGCGCGTACTCGTCAGCCGAACACCAGCGAGACCAGCTTGGCAAGGCCGAAGTCGACGCCGCCGATCATGGCCAACATGAAGGCCAGGAACAGCAGCACCACGCCGGTGTAGGTGACCATCTGCTTGCGGTTCGGCCAGATCACCTTGCGCAGCTCGGCGACAACCTGCTTCAGGTAGTTCCAGACGAACAGGAAAGGATTCCGCGACGGCCCGTCGGCACGCTTCTTGGCGGCCTTCCTCGCGGAGCCCGACCCGTTCTTCGTGGGTGACGCCGCGGTGCCCGTGGACAGGTCGACCGCTTCGCTGGCGTCTTCGCCGGCGGCTGCCCGACGGGTCCGCTTGCCCGACGGGCGGGTCGGTCGGGTCACGACGGCACCGCGGGCGTTCTCGGTGTCGGAGCCGGCATCGTCGTGCTCGTCGCTCACCGCATGCTCCCTTGTCTGGTCATCTGGTTTGTGGGTCACCTTCCAGTGTCCACACTTGTCGAGTATTCAGTTGAGCAGGGGCGACAGGACTTGAACCTGCAACCTGCGGTTTTGGAGACCGCTGCTCTGCCAGTTGAGCTACGCCCCTTCAGAGTGGCACTGCGACAGGCCACCCGTTCGGGGCTCACACAATTCGCGCGCTCCCCGATCGGCCGATCTTCAAACCGACGGACAGCGCGCTGGACTGGGAAAACCCCGAGGACCGAGTGTAGCGCGCCACCCGTGGTAGTTACTAATCCACCGGCGAGCCGATCATGATGCGATCGACGAGCCGGTGATCACGCTCCGACCGGCAGGCCGGTCATCAAACAGACGCCTCGCCGTTCACGCTATCGCCGCCATCGGGATCCTCGGCGGGATCATGGACGACGGGCTTGCGCACGACCTGTCCCGTCTCCGGGTCCCAGCCGGCCGAGATCGAATTGTCGCCCTCGTGGCCCATCAGCGTGGTGAACGATTCCATCACGAGCTCGCCGTGTTGGTCCACCAGCTTGTTGCGGGTGGTGACGATGTCGGCGCCGAACCGTTCGTCGACGGTCAGGATTTCCATCGTGCCGGTCAGTTCGTCACCGACCTTGATCGGTCGATGGAACTTGAACTTCTGGTCGACCTGCACGATCTGCATCGTCTCGAAGCCGATGTCGTTGTGCTGAAAAAAGTGCCGCTGGATCATCACCGCGAAGATCGACATGAACGTCGGTGGCGCGATCAGTCCGTCGTGGCCGGATGCCTTGGCGGCCTCGACGCTGTGGCTCTGCGGATCGTGGGCCTTGACCGCGTTCGCGTACTGACGGATCTGCTCCGTGCCGACGACGTAGGGCTCCGGGTACTCCCAGACCATTCCCTTGATATCGATTTTCAGGGCCATGGCTACGCCAGCTTCGCGACGGCCACGGCGCGGCCGAAGATCTTCTTGCCCCCGGTGGTGGCCGACAACGCGATGGTCACCGTCTTGGTCTCGGGCTCAACGGATTTCACCCGTCCGTTGAAGACGATCTCCGCCCCGATGCCGTCGTTGGGCACCGGCACGACAGCGGTGAACCGCACGTTGTACTCGGTGACCGCCGCCGGATCGCCGACCCACTCGGTGACGTATCCGCCGCCCAGGCCCATGGTCAGCATGCCGTGCGCGATCGCGGTGTCCAGTCCGACCTGCTTGGCGATGTCGTCGTCCCAGTGAATCGGGTTGAGGTCACCCGACACCCCCGCGTAGTTGACGAGGTCCTGCCGCGTCAACGGAATCACCTTCTCGGGAAGCTCGTCGCCCTTCTTCACCGAGGCGAACTCACGCAGTGGCATCTGAAAAACCCTCTTCTCCGTCACCCGTCCGACCCGCCAGGGTCGTGAACGTCTCCTGCACGACGTCACCGGCTTCGTTGGTGACGATGTTCTTCAATACGACGATGTCGGTGCCGTGGGCCTGCCGCACAGAGTCCACCTGCACCTCGCAGTAGAGCTTGTCGCCCGCGAAGATCGGCTTGGTGAACTTGACCACCTGGTCGACCTGCACGATCTTGGCGTCTTTGATCCCCACGTTGGCGTGCTCGAAAAACGAAATCTGTGCCATGTACCCGAAGACGCTCATGAAGGTTAGCGGTGCAGGCAGGGCCTTGTGGCCGAGTTCGGCAGCGGCGCCCTCATCGAAGAATGCGCGATCGTCGTTTTTCACCGCGACCGCGTACTCGCGAATCTTCTCGCGACCGACGACGTAGTAGTCGGGGTAGCGGTATTGCATCCCGACGATCCGCTCGGACAACGACACAGTTAGTGAACCTACCTACCACCCTGGGCGACGCCTGCGGGCTGACTCGTCTTAGCGCGATTCCTTATGCGGCTGGTGCTTGCCGCAGTTCGGGCAGAATTTCTTGATCTCGAGCCGGTCCGGGTCGTTACGGCGGTTCTTCTTCGTGATGTAGTTGCGGTGTTTGCACACCTCGCACGCCAAAGTGATCTTCGGCCGTACGTCGGTACTGGAGGCCACGGTTCTTCGTCCTTCGTTTACGCGTTCGATGTTGCCTGTAGCGGTGGGGGGGCTCGATCCCCCGACCTCACGATTATGAGTCGTGCGCTCTAACCAGCTGAGCTACACCGCCCCGGGATCCGGGCGGATGTCCGCCCGCTCACCGAGCCCCCTAACGGAATCGAACCGTTGACCTTTTCCTTACCATGGAAACGCTCTGCCGACTGAGCTAAGGGGGCCTGCCTACTTCGCGGTTCGCGCACCGCGGCGCGAGCCTTAAAGAGGGTACATTCTCGCCGATTGCCGCGCCAAACCGCTGATCACCGCAACCGTTACAGTCCGACTCTAGTCGGACAGTGATAGGACGGAACAGTGACCGAACCCGGCGCGACCCGTGTCGCGGTGTACCTCGACTTCGACAACATCGTGATCTCGCGGTACGACCAGATCCACGGGCGCAACTCGTTTCAGCGCGACAAGGCTGCAGGCTTTCACAAGAATCCGGGTCGGCTGACGCAAGCGACCGTGGACGTCGGCGCAATCATCGACTACGCGTCGTCGTTCGGCACGCTGGTGCTGACCAAGGCCTACGCCGACTGGTCGACCGACGTCAACGCCGACTACCGCGACCAGCTAGTCGGGCGCGCAGTCGACCTGGTGCAGCTGTTCCCGGCCGCCGCGTACAGCAAGAACGGGGCCGACATCCGGCTCGCGGTCGACACCGTCGAGGACATGTTCCGGCTGCCCGATCTGACCCACGTCGTCATCGTCGCCGGCGACTCCGACTACATCCCGCTCGCGCAGCGGTGCAAACGCCTCGGGCGCTACGTCGTCGGCATCGGCATCACCGGGTCGATCAGCCGGTCGCTGACCGCGGCCTGCGACGAGTACGTCTCTTACGACGCGCTGCCCGGCGTTCCGGCGGTCAAGACGGAAACCCCGAAGCGGCGACGCACCAAGGCCGACGCCGAGCAGGACGCAGAACAGCCCGACCCGCAGGCCGCCGGGACCGCGCTGCTCGAGCGGGCGCTGCGCATCGCACACGGCAAGGACGACTCCGACTGGCTGCACAATTCGGCGGTCAAGGCTCAGATGAGGCGGATGGACCCGTCGTTCTCGGAGAAGTCCCTCGGGTTCAAGTCGTTCAGCGACTTCCTGCGCTCGCACACCGACCTGGTCGAACTCGACGAGAGCAGCACCATCCGCATGGTGCGGCTGCGCAGCCAGGACTGAGCCCCGAAATCTGGGCCCAGATACGCTGACGGTCATGGCTTCGGATCGGCTCTACTTCCGTCAGTTGTTGTCCGGTCGCGACTTCGCGGCCGGCGACATGATCGCCCAGCAGATGCGCAACTTCGCCTACCTGATCGGCGACCGCGAGACCGGCGACACGGTGATCGTCGACCCCGCCTACGCCGCAGGCGATCTCATCGACGCGCTGGAGGCCGACGGCATGCGGCTGTCCGGCGTGTTGGTCACCCACCACCACCCCGACCATATCGGCGGTTCGATGATGGGTTTCGAACTCAAGGGGCTCGCCGAACTGCTCGAGCGCACGAGCGTGCCGGTGCACGTCAACCAGCTTGAGGCCGACTGGGTTTCGAAGATCACCGGCATCGGGCGCAGCGAGCTCAGCGAGCACCAGCACGGCGACGTCGTCAAGGTCGGTGACATCGACATCGAACTTCTGCATACGCCCGGCCACACCCCCGGCAGCCAGTGCTTTCTGCTCGACGGGCGGCTCGTCGCCGGTGACACCCTTTTCCTGGAAGGGTGCGGACGCACCGACTTCCCCGGTGGCAACGTCGACGACATGTTCCGCAGCCTGCAGGCGCTGGCGAAACTGTCCGGCGACCCGACGGTGTTCCCCGGCCACTGGTATTCCGCCGAGCCCAGCGCCTCCCTGTCCGACGTGCGCCAGACCAACTACGTCTACCGGGCCAGCAACCTCGACCAGTGGCGCATGCTGATGGGCGGCTGACCGTCCCGACACCGGGTGTGGCGTGCGAAAAAGCGCCGGTGTGAGTAGTGCTGCGCTAGTCTCCCGTTTGCTCGGCGCCTATCGGGAGGACCGCTTGCGATGACGAGACCACCCACTCCCGCAGGCTGGTATCCCGACCCCGATGGCGCTGGCGGCCAACGGTATTGGGACAGTTCGACGTGGACCGAGCACCGTTCGCCGGGCCCGACGTCGCAGCCCGTAGAGCCGCCGTCGGCCATCGAACCGCCGATGCCCGCCGAACCGCGCTTCAACGACAACCGCACACTGCTCACCCGCTACCTCGCCGTGTGCGGCGCCCTGCTGCTCGTGCTGATTCTCGCCCTCGCCTACGGGTTGTTCCGCGATGACAACGACGACGGCCTCAGGTCATTCACGACGACGTCGCCGCCTGAGACCGCCGGCCAGCCGACCACGACGGCCGAGGAACAGGCCGGCACTACCACGCCAGGGGCGCTGCCGCCGCTCGCCGGAGCGACCGTCGACGGAGTGCTGTCGTTCACGGTGGTCGACGTCGAGACCGGGACGACGGTTTCGTCGACCGAGGCCCCGGTGGAGAAGACCGCGACCGGTGAATACGTCGTCGTACGCCTGTCGGTGGTCAACGACGGCGACGCCACCGCGCAGTTCCTCGGCACCCTGCAGAAGCTGCACGCCGGAAACACCGTCTACTCCATCGACGGCGAGGCGACGTTCTATGTGGGCGGCGGGTTCGTTGAGATCCCGCCCGGCGCCGAGGCGCTGGTCGGCCTGGCCTACGACGCGCCGCCGGGCACGGTGCCGGAGTTCATCGAGGCGCATGCCGATCCGCTGAGCCCGGGTGCGCAGATCCCGTTGTCCTAGCGTTGCCACGACTGGAGGGCGCATCGACGTTCGGCAACTGTGCGCCGAACTCGGCCGACGGTTCGGCTCCTGACATTTTCGCAGGTGCCTACGGCATAACGGGTCCAAAGACACAAATTTCTGGACAAGTGGGCCGCGCGGGGGCAAACTTGAAGACCCTAGCGTCAATTTTTCGGGCCGGGGGGCCGCTATGAAGAAGCTAGTGCTGTGCTTCGACCGCACTCGTGGCTATCCAGAACCCCAACTGGCGACGAACGCGCATCGACTCTTTCATCTTCTCGACGACGTCCCCGAGCAGCTCACCTGGTATCACCCGGGAGCCACGCCGAACCCTGGAAAGACGCTGCGGCCCTTCAGGGCCGCCGCCGACGATGCTCGCGGTGTCATCGCCGAGGCTTATCGCTTCCTGGTCGACAGCTGGGACCCCGGCGACCCGATCTATCTGTTCGGCGTCGGTCGCGGCGGTTACTGCGCCCAAACCCTGACCCGCTTACTGGCCACCGTCGGGGTGCTTCCGGAGCTGATGGATTTCGTGCTCGGCGCGTATGCCCTGCCGCGGACCGGCCGCGACCAGCAGGACTGGACGCGCGTCACCCAAATCGCCTCCCGGCTGGAGCAGCAGCGCGAAATCCCCGTCCCCGTCCGGTTTCTGGGCATCTGGGACGCGGTGAGTATCCCGGGCTTGACGCGCCGGTCGATGCCCGCGCCGATGCCCAACGTCGAATCGGGTAGGCACGCTGTCGCGATCGACGGGCGCCCCGGCGAACGGTTGACAACCTCAGCGTCGAAGCGCATGGAGGAAGTCTGGTTCCGCGGCGCCCACTGCGACGTCGCCGGAGGACCGGGGGCCTGCACCCCGCTGGCCGAGATCAGCTTCGACTGGATGCTGGACGGGGCGCTGCGAGCCGGGCTGTCGATTGCCGACGAACGTATGGACACGCTGCCCACCCCCGGTCAGTACGACGCGCTCGCCGAGACCGCCCACACGATCTCGCTGCGCAAGCTCCCCGACAACGCGGCCGTCCACTCCAGTGTCGAGTTGTACCTGCGTGAGCATCCGCAGTATTGGAAGCGCTTACCGGCCCGCGTGAGGTGGTCGGACCTCGACTGGGCGGCACGCGGTGAGCGATTGGTCCACCCGAGTGATGCGACGGCCGAGAAACTGGTCGCCGACTTGGGGCTCGCGTCGTTCGGCGAGCTGGTCAGCAATACCGCGCAGCTGAGGCCGGCAAGCCTATTGTGACGAATTCCGCCGGTCACGGTTGTCGGTGACGGGTGCTCTTATCGACGCGCACGCCAAAATAGCAAAGGGTGTGTGATCCGCGGCTGCGTGATATACAGCGGTGCGTGGATGCGGATGGGGTCCTCGGCCTCTCGGCCGGCATGTGGACGGCGCTGGCCGCCTGGCTCGCCGTCGTGGTGGGAATCGCCACCCTGATGTACGCCTGGCGGCAGTATCAGCGGGGACGGCGGCAGAGCGAAGAGCTCATGGCACCCAACGTGGCGATGTTCATGGAACCGGCGGCCAACGACTGGCATCTGATCGAGCTCGTGGTCAAGAACTTCGGCCGGACACCGGCGTACAACATCCGGTTCGACTTCGCGCATCCGCCGACGGTGGCCAAGTACGAGAACGTCTACGACGACCGTTATGTCGACATCACGCCGCTGAACCTGCCCGCCGAGATCCCGTATCTGGCGCCCGGACAGGAATGGCGCATCGTCTGGGATTCGGCATTGGACCGTCGCGAACTCGGCGAGGCCATCGCATCCCGGTTCGACGGCGCCGTCACCTACTACGACCAGAAGGGGCACGCCAAGAAGAAGGGGTCGCGCCACCGGTACCGGTCCACGGCGGTGCTGGACTGGTCGACGCTGCATCCGGTCGAGCGGCTGGAGCTGTTGACCACGCACGACCTGGCCCGCCAGGAGAAGCAGAAGCTCGAGCTGCTGCGTCATCTGCTGACCTACTACCACTACGCGGCGAGCGAGAGCCGCGAAGACGTCCTGCGCCAGGAGATCAACCGCGTGCGGTCCTCGGTCGACGAACTCCGCGATCGGTACCGCACGGAAACCGAAGGGCCGCAGCGCACACCGCGCAACGGGACGGTCCCCGGCCGGCGGGTCGACATCGACGCCGAATTCGAGGAAGCGCACACCCAGATCCTCAAGACCAACACGGCGCGGCACCGCATCGCGTGAACCCGGGTAGGTGCGATGAAGCCCGGCAACCCCTCGCTGCCGGGCTTCTTGAACGGTACGAGGGCCGCAGACGGGCGTCGCGCGTAGCCGACTACCCTAAAAATCCTTGGCAATCGTATCGATGTTTCGTAACATCGATCCGATTGCCCGTCCGCATTCAATAAGGAGAAGCGATGAGCAGCCTCGTTGACTATGAACTGAACGAGTCGGTCGCCACGATCACGCTGGACGACGGCAAGGTCAATGTCCTCGGCCCGGCCATGCAGACCGCGATCAACGAGACGCTCGACCGCGCGGAGAAGGACGCCGCCAAGACCGTCGTGCTGGCAGGCAACGGGCGCGTGTTCAGCGGTGGTTTCGACCTGAGCGTATTTCAGTCGGGCGACGCGCAGGCCGCGCTGGGGATGCTCGCCGGCGGGTTCGAGCTCGCGGTGCGGTGCCTGACCTTCCCGGTGCCGGTGGTCATGGCCGCGACGGGTCCGGCCATCGCGATGGGGTCGTTCCTGCTGTTGTCCGGGGACCACCGGGTCGGTCAGCCGAAGACCCGCTGCCAGGCAATCGAGGTGGCGATCGGCATGACGATCCCGGTCGCCGCGCTGGAGATCATGCGATTCCGTCTAACCCCGGCGGTCTATCAGAGGGGCGCGGCGCTGGCGTCGACGTTCGCCGGTGACGAAGCCGTCTACGGTGGGTGGCTCGACGAGATCGTCGAGGCCGATCGCGTGTTGGCGCGGGCGCAGGAGGTGGCCACGGAACTGGTGAACACCGTGCACACCGGCGCGCACGTCGCGACCAAGCTGAAGGCCCGCGAGTCCGCGCTTGACGCCATTCGGGCCGGAATCGACGGGCTGGCAACCGAATTCAGCCTCGGGTAGGCCAGCCCGATGCCGAGGGCGAAGCAGCGCACGCCCGAGCTGAAGGACCACCTGCTCGAGGTGGCGATCGCGACGCTGTCCGAGGACGGGATCTCGGGGTTCACCACGCGCCGAGTCGCCGAGCGGGCGAGCACGTCGGTGCCCGCGGTGTACGAGCTGTTCTCCGACAAAGCGGGACTGCTGCGGGCGATGGTGTTCGAGGGCTTCCGGCTGCTGGGCGCCGAACTGGAGACGGTTCCGCTGAGCGAGGATCCACTCGCCGATCTCGAACGGCTCGTGCCGGTCTTCCGGTCGTTCTGCCGGTCGTATCCCCGGCTCGCCCAGCTGATGTTCGGGCGGCCGTTCGCCGAATTGGAGCCTGGGCCCGACGAGGCGGCGGCAGGCGCCTCGGTGCGCGCGGTGCTCACCGGCCGGATCCAGCGCTGCGTCGACGCGGGGCTGCTGGCAGGCGACGTCGCCGACATCGCTCACGTGCTGCTGGCGCTCGCGCAGGGTTTGGCGGTCCAGGAGCTCGGGCGGTGGCTGGGGTCGTCCGCGCCGTCGATCGAGCAGCGGTGGCGACTCGGCGTGCGCTCGCTGCTCGTGGGGCTGCAGCCCGCCACCTAGGCGATTTCCCCACTTTTGGGGCGTTCGCCTCATGTCGGCGGCCCGCCCGGCGGCGCACGATCACGGCATGACCACAACACCTCAGGCCTTCGCCGCCGCCACCAAGACCATGCCGCTGCCCGATGGAGACGAGGAGCGGGTCGTCGGCTTCGGCGTCATGGGCCTGCCGTTCGCCAACGGCCACTACCTCGCCTACCGGGATTTCCCCGAGACGTCGTTCTCCCCCGCCTACAAATCGGTGTGGCATCGCACGCCGGACGGGGTGTGGACGTTCTACGCCACCACACCGGGACCGCAGAGCTGTTCGCGGTACTTCAGCTCGGCGACACCGGTAGACCCCGTTGTCTGCGCCATCAACGCCGAGTGGCTCACACCGTGGTCATTGTCGATTTCCATTGCCGGAGTGCTGGATTGGCGTGTCGACATCACAAGCACCGCGGCCACCCGTCTGATGAGCGCCGTCGGATCACGCATTCCCGCCGCCGCGGCACGCAACCGCCGAACGCTGATGGCGATGAGCCGCATCGTCGGCCCCGTGTTGGGCATCGGCAAGGTTCGGCTGACCGGCAACCTGCCCAACGGTCAGGAGTTCCGCATCGCACCTCGGCGGGTGTGGGCAGTGGCCGACTCGTCGGCCGTCGCACACGGCGTCGATCTCGGTCCCGTCGGGCCGCATCCGATACAAGGCAACCTGGCCGACTTCCAGCTGCCGCAGCGGGGTATCTGCGTGGTCGCCCAGGGCCGGTTCGAGGCGTTCGACGTCACTCGTCACCGCGATGCGGTCCGTCTTGACTTATCGCACTGATCCGGCGATGCAAACGGTGCAGAATCGGGCTGTGGCCGGCGCTCGCACCCCGCAGGAGCCTCCGACCCGGGCGGAAGTGCTCGCGGCGCTTTCGGTCGCGGTCGACCTCGGGCTGGGTCAGCCCGCCGAGCACATGCTGCGGTCCGCGCTCATCGCCGCACGGCTGGCCGACCGGATGAAACTGCCTGCGAAGCAGCGTGATTGCATCTACTACGCGACGCTGATCATGTGGATCGGTTGTCACGCCGACTCGCATGAGTACGCCCGGTGGTTCGGCGACGACATCGCGGTGCGGCGAAGCTCCTACCTCGTCGACTGGTCGGGCCTGCCGTATCAACGCTTCCTGCTGACCAACGTCGGCCGCGGGGAGTCACTGCTGACCCGGCTAAGGACGGCGGCGACACTGTATGCCAATGCGCGAGGGCATATCTCGCAGCTGATCCACTCGCACTGCACGTCGGCCGGCCTGCTTGCCGAACGTATCGGCCTGCACGCCGACGTACAGCACGCGCTGCGGTACACCTTCGAACGCTACGACGGCGGCGGGCTGCCGACCGGCGCGTCCGGCGACGCGATACCAATCGAGATGCGGGTCGCTCAGGTCGCCGACATGGTCGAGGTGCACCAGCGCGAGTACGGCATCGACGGCGCGGTCGCGATGGCGCGCAGCAGGCGCGGCGGTCAGTTCGACCCGGCGGTTGTCGACGCGTTCGTCGCCGATCCGGCCGACGTGCTCGCGGTCCCGTCGACCGGAGACGTGTGGGCGACGGCGCTGCGGCAGGCACCCGATCGCGGAACGCGCCTTGACTCCGGGTCGCTCGACACGCTGCTGATGGCCCTCGGCGAGTTCGTCGACCTCAAATGCCCGTTCACACTGGGGCATTCACGCGCGGTGGCCGATCTCGCCGCATCCGCCGCCGAGGCGCTCGGGCTCGACGACGAGGCCGTCGCGACGACACGACGCGCCGGGTATGTGCACGATCTCGGCCGCATCGGTGTGTCGAACCAGGTCTGGTCGAAACCCACCGCGCTGACCATGGCGGAGTTCGAGCGCATGCGGCTGCATCCATACCTGACCGAGCGGATCCTTTCTCAGGTGCCGGCTCTCAAGGACATCGCGTCGGTGGCGGCCAACCACCACGAATGTCTCGACGGCTCCGGGTATCCGCGGGGGCTGGCCGCACGGCAGCTCTCGATGCCCGATCGGCTGCTGGCGTGCGCGGTCAGCTACCAGAGCGCGCTCGAACCGCGGCCGTACCGGGAGGCGCTCGGCCCCGCGGGGGCGGCGAGGCGACTGCGCGAACGGGTGTCGAAGGGGCAATTGGACTCCGCGGCCGCCGATGCGGTCCTGCACGCGTCCGGGCACGCTTCGCGCAGGCGCCAGCCCCGCCCGGACGGTCTCACGAGCCGAGAGGTCGAGGTGCTGCGACTGGTCGCACAGGGCGCGAGCAATAAGGCCATCGCCGCGACGCTGGTGCTCAGCGAGAAGACGGTGCGCAATCACGTCGAGCACGTGTACGCCAAGATCGGCGTCTCGAACCGGATCGGGGCCAGCATGTACGCACTCGAGCACGGGCTCGTGTCGGGCTGAAGACGTCCGTCAACGCGGGCCGAGCAGCTCGCCGGCGCGGCGGTGGTCGTCGTCGGCGTTGAGGGTCAGCACACCGACGACGTCGCCGCCCGCCTCGTACCAGACCGTGAACCCGGTGTGGTGGTCGACGAACCGGACCTCGTCGAAGTCGACACCCCAGCCGCGGTACTTGAGCACGGAAGTGCCGACAGTGCAGGAGAACCCCGGCACGGTGTCCCAAACTGCGCGGTAGCCGGCCGCGGTCAGGCCGGCGACATGGCCTTGATGCGCCGCGTCGCGCCAGTGTTCGGCGGCGATCGGCCTGCCGGCGGTGACGTTATGCGCCAGCGCCGCATCGCCCGCGGCGTACACGTTGCGTGCCGACGTGTGCATGTGCGCGTCGACGACGATGCGCCCATCGCGGGTCTGCAGTCCGGCGGTTTCGGCGAGGCGGATGTCGGGGCGCACACCCGTCGCGCACACGACGAGGTCGGCGTCGACGGCCTCACCGCCGTCCAACACCACACGGGTGTCCTCGATCGCGGCGACGGTCGTCTCACCGGCGAACCGGACCCCGTTGTCCGACAGCAGTTTCGCGACGCGCTCACCGGCCTCAACCCCGAACCGGCGCTGCAGCGGGACGTGTTCGGCGGCCACGACCATCGTCGCGACCCCACGCTCGGCGAGACAGGATGCGGCCTCGCAGCCGATCAGTCCGCCGCCGATGACCACGGCGCAATCGGAGTAGCGGGCGGCCATCTTGAGCGCGACAGCGTCGGCGAACGACCGCAGCGTCAGCGCCGACTCGATACCCGGGATGGGCGGTCGCACCGGGATGGACCCGGAGGCGACCACGAGATGCCAGTAGGGATAGCGCTGACCACCCGCTGTCACGACCTCCTGGCGGTCCACGTCGATGCGCTCGACGGTGATGCCGCGGATGAGGTCGACGGCATTGCGTTCGAACCAGTGCTCGCTGTGCAGCGCGAGCCTGGTGTCGCGGCCGCACAAAAAGTCCTTGCTCAGCGGCGGCTTCGCGTACGGCAGCGCCGGGTCGGTGGTCAGGATGCGCACGGGGATATCGGGGTGCTTGCTGCGGAACGTCTCCGCGGCGCTCACCCCGGCAGCACCGCTGCCCACGGCAACGAACCCTGGAGCCACCACGGAATGTGAGTACCAACTTCGGCGCCGCGATAACCGTGGGTCAGCAAATCGCCTTCGCCGCTAGTCGGCGATGCCCCAGACCAGACAGAACGTGTGTCCGGCGGGGTCGCGAAACACCCGAAACTTCGCGTCCTCCTCGGCGTCGGACACCCGGGTGGCGCCGAGGTCGAGCACTTGATGTTCGGCGGCGTCGGGGTCGTCGACCGCGATGTCGAGGTGAAACTGTTGCGAACCGCGCGGATCAGGGAAGCGGGGCGGCTCGTGCTCGGGCGAGAACTGGAAGGCCAGCCGTCGGCCGTGCGGATCGGTGAGCACCACCCAGGTGTCGTCCTCCTTCTCGATCTGTCCACCGAGGACGTCCGCATAGAAGGTGGCCAGCCGCATCGGGTCACGGCAGTCGACGACGGTGGATCGCAGCTTCCCAATCATGATCGTCGGGTTGCCGGTATTCAGGCGGCACAAACTACGGTGTGGCACCATCTGCGCATGAAACCCGACGACGACCCGGAGGCGCGTATCCGGCAGCTGGAGCAACCGCTGGCCGACTACGGCGCGGTCGAATTGGGCACCTCACAGCCGCCCGGCACCGACTACCAGACGTCGGCCCTGCCCCCGCCGGTCTACGGTCCGCCGCACCAGCAGCCCTATCCCGCGCAGTCTCCCTACAGCGCACCGCCGTTCGGAGTCTCGTTCCCCCCGGGGCCGACGAAGAGCGGCGCGCCGTTCGGACTGATCTTCGGATTGGTCGGGGTCGTCGTGGTGGTCATCGTCGCAGGCATCGGCGCGCTCGTGTGGACACTGTCGTCGGCGACGGAGGAGATCGCGGGCCGCCCCGGCATTTCCATCGCCACCGGGGATGATCCCCGCGGCGGCAGCGTAACGATCGGGCCGTCGCGCGAGGCGCCCACCGCACTGCCCACGCAGCTACCCGACGAGCCGCCGAAGGTCGCGGTCGCGCCCGCGGGCGGGCAGTACAGCGTGTCCGGGGTCGACGAGAACGAGACGATCGAGTGCAATGGCGCCAACATCTCCGTCAGCGGCGTCAACAACACGGTGACCCTGCTCGGTCACTGCCTGAGCGTGTCGGTGTCGGGCGTCGAGAATCAGGTCACCATCGACAGCGTCGACCAGATCGGCGCGTCGGGGTTCGACAACCAGGTGACCTACCACTCCGGAGACCCTGAGGTGAACGTCACGTCGAGGAACACCGTCACCCGGGGCTAGGTGCGCCACTGCAGGATTCGCTCGGCCAACTCGGGCCCGCAGTCCTCCTGCACGAAATGGCTTCCGTTGACGCGGGCGTGGGGTTGGCCGGCCGCGCCGGGGACATGGTCGATCAACGGGCGGTCTGCGCGGCCGAGGATCGGATCCTTGGCGCCGAACACGCACAGGAACGGTTTCTCCCAGCGCCCCAACGCTTCCCAAGCCGCGCGGTTGGCCGGTAATGCCGGATCGTCGGGCTCGGTCGGTACCAGCGCCGGGAACGCGCGCGCCCCGGCCTGAAATCGCTTGGCGGGAAACGGCGCATCGTATCCGGCCCGGATGCGCGCGGGTACGTCGGTGACCGTGCCGAAGGCGACGATGCGTCCGGCAGGCAGTATCGGTGAGTGACGCGCGAACGCCCGCCAGATCCGAAACGGTAGGTTGGCCGGGGTCTGACCGGCAGGCAGAAAGCCGTTGGCAACGACGATGCGCGCGACGCGATCGTCTTGTTCGGCAGCGATGCGCAACCCGATCAACGAACCCCAGTCCTGCACGAAGATCGTCGTGTCGCGCAGGTCGAGCGCCGAGAACCACGACGTCACCCATTCGACGTGACGCAGATACGTGTAATCCTCGGTGCGACTGGGCTTGTCGGAGCGCCCGAACCCGATCAGGTCGGGGGCCAGTATCCGGTAGCCGCCGGCGGCCAGCGGCGGAATCATGGTGCGGTACAGGTAACTCCACGTCGGTTCGCCGTGCAACAGGACGACGACCGGGCCGTCGGGTGGGCCTTCGTCGACGTAGTGCATGCGCAGCGCCTCGGTGTCGGACGCGGTGACGTCGACGTAGTGCGGCGCGAAGGGATAGCCCGCGAGGTTGGTGAAGCGGTCGTCGGGCGTGCGCAGAACGTCCATGAGGTGCTCCTATCCGCCTCCTGCAGCTTAGGACCTGTCCCCCGATCGGTGGACACGGGATTCGTCCGGTTCACCCGCCGGTCGGTCGACAGACATCGGCGCCGCGGTGCACCACTGTTGAGTCATCGCCGGAACACCGGCGCACAACCGGACTCGACGAGGAGATCCCGACATGAACGCCAACACCACCCGCCGCACCGCCCAGTTCTTCGCCCTGCCGATCACGGCAGCCGCAATCCTGGCCGGGGCCCTCGCCTTCGCCGGAGCCGCCAACGCCGAGACCAACTCCCCGACCCCCGCGCCGCGGCCGCCCAGCATCGTCGCAACGCCGACGGTCACCGCGCACCCGGCCCCCGGCACCCCCCACACTCACGGCATCCCTCATCTGCAGCAGGTTCAGCCCGGCTACCAACGCTGACCCATCACAGAGGCCCTCCAGGTCGCTCTATCTCTGGAGGGTCTCAGTCATGGTCGGGAGCCGCGCGCCACGGGACGCGACGGGTCCGAACTCCATTGCGACCATGAGCCGGGAAACAGCGCGGCGTCCACTCCCAGCGCGGCGAGGCCCGCGATCGTCACCGCCGCAGTGACACCCGACCCGCAGTAAACCGCCGCCTCGCCGCCGCCCACATGCCCGAACGTCCGGGCCAACTGGTCGTCGGCCAGCAGTGTTCCGTCGTCGGCCAGCAGGCTGGTGCTCGGCACGTTGAGCGCACCGGGAATGTGGCCGGCGACCGGATCAACCGGCTCGACCTCGCCGCGGAACCGTTCGGGGGCCCGCGCGTCAAGGACCAACCGGCCCGGTTCGAGCAGCGCGTCGGCGGTGACTGTCCGGCGAGCCCCGGCGTACAGGTCGTCGTGGGCGACGGTCACGTCGCCGGGCGAGGGTGCGACGACGCCGGATTCCAGTCGGCCGCCCGCCGCAGTCCACCCCGCGAGGCCGCCGTCGAGGATGCGGACGTCGTGGATGCCTGCCGCGGTCAGCACCCACCAGGCCCGCGATGACCCGGCGCGGTTCCAGTCGTCGTAGGCGACGACCGGCCTCCCGGCCCGCACGCCCCAGCGGCGGGCGGCGGCCTCGATCGCGGACCCGGTCGGCAACGGGTGCCGCCCAAGGTCTTCGACGGTGTGATCGCTCAGCTCGCCCTCGAGCGAGACGTACACCGCCCCGGGCAGGTGTCCTTGTTCGTAAGCGGCGCGGCCGTCGGGTGCCGCGAGGCTCCACCGCACGTCCAGCAGTGTCAGCGGTTCACCCGCTTCCAGCCGCCGCGCCAGCTCTGCGGCCGAGATCCAGACGGTGTCGCGTGCGCTCATAACTCAGACGGTAGCGGCGACCGGCGGGCCGATCTCCTCGGCCAATGTCTCGACGACGCGGGACAGTTCGTCGACCAACCAACTGTCGCTGCGGCGCTGATACACCTCGAGCAGCGAGCGGTAGTACCACAGATGCTCGTGCGGGTCGTCGGTGTTGAAGCGCTGCCACACCTTCGGGCCGAAGCGGCGCAGGTCGCGCAGGATCGCCCTGGCGTTGTCGAGCTTGTCGGCCATCGACACGCGAATCGTGCTGTCGGAGGCCGTGTTCAGGTGTTGGATGTAAGCCTGCTTGCGCTCGCGCCACGGCGGTTTCGGTGTCACCATGGTGTCGCTGCACTCCTCGACGATGGCCGCGACGTCGGGGCCGAACCACTCCTCGATGCGCACCAGTGTCGCGTCACCGCCCTGGTCCTCGGCGGCGTCGTGCAGCAGCGCCGCGATGGCCTCGGTCTCGGTGCCGTCGGCCTCGATCACCAGCCCGGCAACCGACAGCAGGTGCCCGACATACGGGACCTCGCTGGCCTTGCGGGTCTGGGTGCGGTGCAGTTCGGCGGCGAACCCCAGCGCCTCGTGGAACTTCGGGCCAAGGCGCGGTGACGTGGTGTCGCTCACCTCGCGCTCCTTCCTCAGACCGTCGGTGGCGGCGGATCGAGCATGACGGCGCGATCGCCATTCCAGCGGTACCGCGCGCTGTGGATGGCCGCGGGTTCGCAGGCATTGCATTCACCCGGCACCTTGTAGGTCAGCACCACCGTGTCGTCGCTGCTGGCGGCGGCATCCAGTGACGTGAAGCCGTACGCCTTGGAAGTGCCCGTTCCCAGATATTCGCCGCGATGAAACAGCAGCGCCTGCACGGGCGAGCTACCGGTGCCGCCCTCGGTGGTCACCAGGATCGTGGACAGCTTTGCGCACGGGTCGTAGTTGCTGTCGACGGGCGTGGTGTCCCACCTGGCGCCGGTGAGCGGCTCGAACGGCAGCTGCGCGAATGCCAGGCGCAGCGCGTCGGCCTGGTCGGGACCGCACGATGGCTGGGCGTTCGCGACCGGCGTCGCGACCAACGGGATACAGGCGGCCATGGTCATCATCGCGGCCATCGAACGAAACATCGAATGTTGGCTTCCCTGGCTTCTTCGCTTGCAAACGTGCACCGCCACCGTAAACCCCGCGCCGCGTCGTACCGACCTCCTATCGTGGGCTGTGATGGCGCTTCACATCCATCGGGCAGAACGCACCGATCTTCTCGCCGACGGGCTCGGCGCACTGCTTTCCCATCCCCTACCTGACCCGTTCGCCGAAGAACTGGTGATCGTTCCGGCCAGGGGTGTCGAGCGCTGGCTGAGCCAGCGACTGAGCCACGCGCTCGGGCGTGGCGCCGGAACCGACGGCGTCTGCGCCGGCATCGCGTTTCGCAATCCCCGCTCGCTGATCGCCGAGCTGACGGGAACAGAGCGCGACGATCCGTGGTCGCCCGATGCCATGGTGTGGCCACTGATGGAGGTCATCGACGTCACCTGCACCGAGGACTGGTGCACACCGCTGGCCACCCACCTCGGCCACTTCGAATCCGGCGAGGAGAGGGAGCTGAGGCAGGGCCGGCGTTACGCCGTCGCCCGCAGGCTGGCCGGGCTGTTCGCCTCCTACGCCCGCCAACGCCCGCAACTGCTGGTCGACTGGGAGAACAGCGCCGACGGTGACATCCCGGCCGACCTCGCCTGGCAGCCGCCGCTGTGGCGTGCGCTCATCGAGCACATCGACGCCGACACGCCGCATATCCGGCACGCCAAAACGGTTGTGAGGCTGAGGGAGTCGCCGACCGATCTGCCCGAGCGGCTGTCGCTGTTCGGGCACACCCGGCTGCCCAGCACCGAGATCGAACTGCTCGACGCACTTTCCACCCACCATGACCTGCATCTGTGGCTGCCGCATCCCAGCGACGACCTCTGGCAGCAACTCAAGGGAACACGCGGCCAGATCCCTCGTCGCGAGGACACCAGCCATCGCCGTGTCG
Source organism: Mycobacterium neumannii (assembly GCF_002245615.1). Taxonomy (NCBI): domain Bacteria; kingdom Bacillati; phylum Actinomycetota; class Actinomycetes; order Mycobacteriales; family Mycobacteriaceae; genus Mycobacterium; species Mycobacterium neumannii. The sequence goes on from NZ_NKCO01000006.1 coordinate 160,854, forward strand.
GTCACCCTCTGCTCGCCACGCTCGGCCGCGACCTTCGCGAACTGCAGCGTGCGCTGCCCGACGATGCTCGCACCGACGAATATCTCGGCGGCCGGGCCCACCCGAGCACGCTCCTCGGGTGGCTGCAATCCGACATCAGTGACAACACGATCCGGCGAGAAGGCCGGAGGCACACCGCCATCGACCGTTCGGTGCAGGTGCACAGCTGCCACGGGCCGGCCCGTCAGATCGACGTGCTCCGCGAAGTCCTGCTCGGACTGCTCGTCGACGACCCGACGCTCGAACCACGCGACATCCTCGTCATGTGTCCGGACATCGAGACCTACGCGCCGCTGATCGTGGCCGGTTTCGGGCTGGGCGACATGATCAAGGGCGTTCATCCCGCACATCAGTTGCGCGTGCGGCTCGCCGACCGGTCCCTCGTCCAGACCAATCCGCTGTTCGGGGTCGCGTCCCAGTTACTGGCGTTGGCCGGGGGGCGGGCCACATCCAGTGAGGTGCTCAACCTCGCGCAGGCCGCGCCGGTGCGGGCCCGCTTCGGCTTCAGCGACGACAACCTCGAGGACATCACCCGCTGGGTGCGCCAGGCCAACATTCGCTGGGGCTTCGACACCGAGCACCGCAAGCCGTATGGCGTCGACTTCGTCCAGAACACATGGCGTTTCGGCATCGACCGGGTGCTCGCGGGGGTGGCCATGTCCGACGACTCCCAGGCCTGGCTCGACACCACGCTGCCCCTCGACGACGTGAGCAGCAACCGGGTCGACCTGGCCGGCCAGCTCGCCGAGTACATCGACCGCCTGCGACATGCCGTGCAATCCCTCACCGGGACGCGACCACTAGAGCAGTGGCTGCAGGCGCTGACCGACAGCATCGCCTTGCTGACCCGGGTAAACGATGACGATGCCTGGCAGACAGCGCAACTCGAGCGCGAGTTCGCCGACGTGCTGGCCACCGCGGGCACCCGCGCAGACACTCTGATGCGGCTGTCCGACGTCCGCGCGCTGCTCGACCGGCACCTCGCGGGCCGGCCGACCCGCGCGAACTTCCGCACCGGCACCCTGACGGTGTGCACGATGGTGCCGATGCGGTCCGTGCCCCACCGGGTCGTGTGCCTCGTCGGTCTCGACGACGGCCTGTTCCCCCGGCTGGGAGTGGTCGACGGTGACGACGCGCTCGCTCGCGAGCCGATGACCGGGGAGCGCGACATCCGTTCCGAGGACCGGCAATTGCTGCTCGATGCCATCGGTGCGGCCACCGAGACACTGGTGATCACCTACACCGGCGCCAACGAGTACTCCGGTCAGGACCGACCGCCCGCCGTTCCGCTCGCCGAACTGCTCGACACCCTCGACCGCACCACCGAGCACCCGGTCCGCGACACGATTTTGGTGAATCATCCACTGCAGCCGTTCGACACCCGCAACGTCATCCCCGGCGAGCTGATCCCGAAAGAGCCGTTCACGTTCGACTCCACGGTGCAACGCGCGGCGCTCACCCGCGCGGCCGAACGCGCGGAACGGCCGGCATTCGTCTCGGGACCGCTACCCCCGCCCCCACCCGACGACGTCGTGCTCGCAGATCTCGCCGGGTTCTTCCGCGATCCCGTCAAGGGGTTCTTCCGCGCCATGGACTACACGTTGCCGTGGGAGGTCGACGGGGTTGAGGACGCGATGCCCGTCGACATCGATGCGCTCGAGGAGTGGACGGTCGGCGATCGCGTGCTGCGGGACATGTTGAGCGGCATGGATCCCGACCAGGCGCGCCAGGCCGAGTGGCGGCGCGGCACGCTGCCTCCCGGCCACCTCGGATGGCGTCGCGCGAACGGGATCTGTGAGCAGGCCTCGCTCATCTCCGATGTCGCGCGACCGTACCGAAGCGCCGATGCGACGGCGATCGACATCGACGTCGAGATCGGCGGTGGTCGGCGGGTCACCGGAACCGTCACGCCGGTCTACGGTGAGCGGCTGGTCTCGGTCACCTACTCAAAGCTCGACGGCCGTCATCTGCTGCAACCGTGGATCCTGTTGCTGGCGTTGCTGGCTCACGAACCCGGTTGCGAGTGGAAGGCGATCAGCATCGGGCGGGCCAGGCGCGGCACCACGCCGCGGGTCGAGTCGATGGGCAGGCCGGCCGAGCACGCCCGCGATCTGCTCGCCGATCTCGTGGCGATGTACGACCAGGGCCGCCGCGAACCGCTCCCGCTGCCGGTGAAGACGTCCTACGCGTGGGCAGAAGCCGTGCACGGCCACGGCGATCCTGAGCAGCGGGCCGGCTACAAGTGGCGGTCCGGCATGTATCCCGGCGAGGAGACCGAACCCGCCTACCAACTGGCGTTCGGCAAGAACACATGGTTGCAGCACCTCGTCGAACGCGGCCTCGACACATACGCCGGTCGGCTGTGGCTGCCGATGCTGCGGGCGCTGGAGACCTGATGAAACCCTTTGATCTTCTGGGTGAGCTACCCGCCGAACGCTCCACCACCGTGCTGGAAGCCAGCGCGGGAACCGGTAAGACCTTCGCGTTGGCCGGGCTGGTCACGCGCTACCTTGCCGAGGGTGTCGCGACGCTCGACCAGATGCTGCTGATCACGTTCAGCCGCGCGGCCAGCCAGGAACTGCGAGACCGGGTCAGGCGGCACATCGTCGACGCCGTACAGGCTTTCATCGACCCGTCGAGCGTCGACACCAACGAGATCATCGACCATCTGCTCAAGGGCACCCCCGACCAACTCGCCGACCGCGAACGCAATCTGCGCGACGCGCTGGCCGCGTTCGACGCCGCGACGATCGCCACCACACACCAGTTCTGCCAGCTGGTGCTCAAATCACTGGGCGTCGCCGGCGACAGCGACTCTCGCGTCACTCTGGTCGAGAGCCTCGAAGAACTCGTCGCCGAGATCGTCGACGACCTCTACCTGCACCACTTCGGTCGCGAACGCGACAACCCGCTGCTGACCTATCCCGATGCGCTACGGCTGGCCAAACAAGCCGTCGAGCACCCGGCGACCGAGCTGCGGCCGAAGGACCCCGCACCGGACTCACGCGCCGAGGTCTGCGTCCGGTTCGCTAGAGACGTCCTCGACGAGCTGGAGGTCCGCAAGCGGCGCAAGGGGATTCTCGGTTACGACGATCTGCTGAGCCGGTTGGCCGATGCGCTGGAGGCCGACGACTCCCCCGCGCAGCTGCGCATGCACCAGCGTTGGCCGATCGTGATGGTCGACGAGTTCCAGGACACCGATCCGGTGCAGTGGCGGGTAATCGACCGCGCGTTCACCGGACGATCGACGCTCATCCTGATCGGCGACCCCAAGCAGGCGATCTACGCCTTCCGCGGCGGCGATATCGTCACCTATCTGAGCGCCGCCTCCAAGGCCGACGTCCAGAAGACGTTGGCCACCAACTGGCGCAGCGACGAGGCGCTGGTGAACCGGCTGCAGGCGGTGCTGTGCGGCGCGCAACTGGGCCACGAGAAGATCGTCGTGCACGACGTCGCCGCCAAGCACAAAGGTTCGCGGCTGGTCGGCGCTCCGTGCGACGATCCGTTCCGATTGCGGGTTGTGCGCCGAAACACGTTCGGCCGCAGCGGAACCAGTGTCTTGCCGATCGATCAGCTGCGCGCCCACATCCCCAAGGATCTGGCGGGCGACATCGGTGCGCTGATCGACGCCGGCGCCACGTTCGACGGTCGTCCCCTCGGGGCGGGAGACATCGCGGTCATCGTCGAGAACCACCGCGATGCGCGGGTCTGCTACCGGGCGCTGTGCGACGCGGGCATTCCGGCGGTGTACACCGGCGACTCCGACATCTTCAGCTCCGACGCCGCCGAGGACTGGTTGGCGCTGCTCGAGGCGTTCGATCAGCCGCACCGGCCCGGCGTCGTGCGTGCGGCGGCCGCGACCATGTTCTTCGGCGAGACCGCCGAGTCACTCGTCGCGGGTGGCGACCGATTGACCGACCGCATCGCAGAGACGCTGCGGGAGTGGGCGGGTCACGCCCGGGAGCGGGGGGTGGCGGCGATCTTCGAGGCCGCGCAACTGGCCGGCATGGGCGACCGCGTGTTGTCGTGGCGTAACGGTGAGCGCCAGATGACCGACCTGGCGCACATGACCCAACTGTTGCAGGAAGCCGCCCACCGCGAACACTTCACGCTGCCCGCGCTGCGCGACTGGTTGCGGGCCCAGCGCGACGAACGCAACGGCGCCGCTGAACGATTCCGCCGCCTCGACAACGACGCTGCGGCCGTTCAGGTGATGACGGTGTTCGTCGCCAAGGGCCTGCAGTTCCCTGTCGTCTACCTGCCATTCGCGTTCAACCGTCACGTGTTCGAACCGGACCTGGTGCTCTACCACGAAGGCGAAACGCGGTGCCTGCACATCGGCGGCAACGACAGTCCCGACTTCCACGCGGTGTCCAAGGTGGGCCGCGAGGAGGACGCCAGCGACGACAGCCGCCTGATGTACGTCGCGATGACGCGGGCCCAGTCGCAGCTGGTCGCCTGGTGGGCACCCTCCCGCGACGAACCGAACGGCGGGCTGTCGCGGCTGCTGCGCGGTCGGCGGCCCGGTGAGCCGGTGGTGCCGGATGCCGTTGTCCCCGGCAAGGTCTCCGACGACGACGCGATGGCCCGCTTCAGAGAGTGGGAGGCCGTCGGCGGCCCGGTGATCGAGGAGTCGGTGCCGCGCCCGAGACCCACGCGCCCGGAGCCGCCCGGCCCCGAAGAAGTCCGCGCCCGCCATTTCCACCGTCTCATCGACACGGCGTGGCGTCGAACGTCCTACAGCGGGTTGATCCGCGCGGTCGAGGCGACACCGGTCAGCAGTGAGCCCGAAGTGGTCGAGCTCGACGACGAAGTCGCCGAAATCCCGCTGACGACCGCGACGGTCGGCACCGACGTGTCCTCACCGATGGCCGAGCTGCCCACCGGCGCGAAGTTCGGGTCGTTGGTGCACGCGGTGCTCGAAACCGCGGATCCGTTCGCCGCCGACCTCGCCGCGGAACTTCAGGCTCGGATCCGTGAGCACTCCGTGTGGTGGCCGGTCGACGTCGACGCCGGTGAGCTGGCGGCAGCGATGGTGCCGATGCACGACACGCCGCTCGGACCGCTCGCCGGTGGCGCGACACTTCGGCAAATCGGGCTGCGGGACCGGATGCTGGAAATGGACTTCGAATTCCCGTTGGCAGGCGGCGATTTGCGCGGCTCTGCGCCCGACATTCGGCTCGCTCACGTTGGTGAGCTGCTGCATGCGCACCTGCCCGCGGGCGACCCGCTGGCGTCGTACGCGGAGCGGTTGACCGGAGCGGGCCTGGGACCGCAGCCGCTGAAGGGCTACCTGTCGGGCTCGGTGGATGCGGTGCTGCGGATCGACGGTCGCTACCTCGTCGTCGACTACAAGACGAACTGGCTCGGCGACCCCAACCGAGCCCTCACCGCGGCGGACTACTCCCGCCCGCGGCTGGCCGAGGCGATGCTGCACTCGGACTATCCGCTGCAGGCGTTGTTGTACAGCGTTGTGCTGCACCGCTTCCTGCGGTGGCGGCTGGCCGGGTACACGCCCGAGCGGCATCTGGGCGGCGTGCTGTATCTGTTCCTGCGCGGGATGTGCGGGCCGGACACCCCGATCGAGGACGGTCATCCCGCCGGTGTGTTCAGCTGGCAACCGCCGCCGGCGTTGATCACCGGGCTGTCGGATCTGCTCGACGCTGGCAGGGCCGCGGCGTGACCGGCGTGGAGTGGCGGCGGGCGATCAGCGCCACCGGGCTGCTGCGCACCTTCACCGACGCCGAAGTTCTCGATGCGTCGGATGTACATGTTGCACAACGGCTCTGCGATCTCGTCAAGGCGCCCGACGAGCAGGTGTCGCTTGCGATCGCGCTCGTGGTGCGCGCACTGCGCAACGGGTCGGTATGCCTGAACCTGCGCACCGTCGAGCAGCAGGTCGGCATCGACGGACTGCCGTGGCCCGCCGTCGACGATTGGTTCGGCGCCATCGCCGCGCACCCGCTGACCGGCCGGCCACCGGCGCTGCACATCGACGGAGACCTGCTGTACCTCGACCGGTACTGGCTCGAGGAGCAGCAGGTGTGCGGCGACATCCTGTCGATGACCTCCGGCAGGCCCACCCCTCCGTTGCCGGATCTGGACAGGCTCTTTCCGCCGGGCTTCGAGGAGCAGCGCGCCGCCGCGAAACTGGCGCTGTCGCAGGGTCTGACGGTGCTCACGGGCGGGCCGGGCACAGGGAAAACCACGACGGTCGCGCGCCTGCTCGCGCTCCTCACGAGTGGGACACGGCTGCGGATCGCGCTGGCGGCGCCGACGGGGAAGGCGGCGGCGCGTCTGCAGGAGGCCGTGCAACTGGAGGTGGACAAACTCGACTCCACCGACCGCCAAGCGTTGTCCGGGCTGCACGCGACGACGTTGCACCGCCTGCTCGGGAGCCGCCCGGACACGTCGGCGCGGTTCCGGCACAACCGCCACAACAGGTTGCCGCACGACGTGATCGTCGTCGACGAGACGTCGATGGTGTCGCTGACGATGATGGCGCGACTGCTGGAGGCGGTGCGGCCGGACGCCCGGCTCGTCCTGGTCGGCGACCCGGACCAGTTGGCCTCGGTAGAGGCCGGTGCGGTCCTCGCCGACCTGGTCGACGGTCTCGGACAGGACCGGATCGCGGAGTTGAAGACGTCGCACCGGTTCGGCGAGTCGATCGGGCGGCTGGCCACCGCGATCCGCACCGGCGACGCGGAGACGGTCATCGACGTGTTGCGCTCGGGCGGAGACCACATCGAATGGGTGGACACCGAGGAACCGTCCGAGCAGCTCCGTAAGGTGTTGGTGCCAAACGCGATTGCGCTGCGAACGGCGGCGGTTCTTGGTGACGGCGACGCGGCGTTGGGCATCTTGGCCGAACACCGGTTGCTGTGCGCGCATCGCCGCGGCCCGTTCGGGGTGCGGTACTGGAACCATCAGGTGGAGCGGTGGCTGTCGGAGTTGACCGGCGAGCCGATCTGGTCGACGTGGTACGCCGGGCGGCCGGTGTTGGTGACCGCGAACGACTACGGGCTCAACCTCTACAACGGCGACACGGGTGTGACGGTGCTGCGCGACGGGGTGCTGCGCGCGGTTATCGCCGGCACGGAACGGTTGGAGTTCGCGACCAGCCGGCTCGCCGAGGTCGACACGATGCATGCGATGACGATTCACAAGTCGCAGGGCAGCCAGGCCGACGAGGTCACAGTGCTGCTGCCGCCCGAGGGTTCGCGGCTGCTCAGCCGCGAGTTGTTCTACACCGCGGTGACCAGGGCGAAAGAGAAGATCCGGGTCGTCGGCCCGGAGGCCTCGGTGCGGGCCGCCGTGCAGCGCCGGGCCGTGCGCGCATCGGGCCTGGCCCGCCGCCTGCGCCCCTGACTTCCCCCGCGCCGCCTGCGCCCGCCGCCTGCGCCGCCGACTTCTGGCGCGAACGTGGGTTACCCGCACACTGATCGCGCCGGATGCGTGCGGGTAACCCACGTTCGGGCGACCGGCTGGATGCGCTCGCGATGTTTAGCCCCGCCCGCTGACCGGGCACTCCCTCCCGGCGATTGTGGCGTTGCACACACCACCGGGTGGACGGAGCCGGCAATGAGCACGGAAAACCAGGTCACACCGACCGATGTCGACAAGGCACTGCTCGGCAGCGCGACCTACCGAAGCCTGGGCGAACAGAAACTCTCACCGCGAGAGGAACGGTTCGAGAAGGGCCGCCGCACGCTCGGCCTGTTCCTCGCTCCGCTGCTGACCGCCGTCTTCCTCGTCCTGCCGATGGACATCCCCCGCGAGCAACAGGTGCTCGGTGCGGTCCTGCTCGGCGTGATCGCGCTGTGGATCACCGAGGCGGTGCCGATCCCGATCGGCGGCCTACTCGGCGTGGCGGTCGCAGTGTTCCTCGGGGTCGCACCCGTCGACGACGTGCTCGGCCCGTTCGGATCCTCGACCATCTTCACGTTCATCGGGGCGTTCATCCTCGCCCAGGCGATGCTCAAACACGGTGTGGCACGGCGCTTCGCGTTCCGCATCCTGGCCCTACCGCGAGCCGGCCGCTCGACCACCGGCGTCATCCTCGCGTTCGGCGCGATCACGTGTCTGCTGTCGGCGTTCGTCTCCAACACCGCGACGGTGGCGATGCTCCTGCCGACGGCGATCGGCATCCTGTCCGTGATCGCCAAACTGCTCCAGCAGCGCGGCGACGTCGAACCCGACTTCGACCCGCAACGCCTGCGGGTAGGCGCGGCCCTCATGCTGATGCTCGCCTACGGCGCCAGCGTGGGCGGCCTGCTCACTCCGGTCGGCAGCCCGCCGAACCTGATCGGGCGCGGGCTGATCGAAGAGGCCACCGGCGAGCGGATCAGCTTCGGACAGTGGATGGTGCTGGCGATTCCCATCTGCTTCGTGATGTTCCTGCTGTTGGCGCTGATCCTGCTGCGGCTCAACAGACCAGAGATCAAACGCATCGACGGCGTCGCCGAGTACGTGGCCAGCGAGCGCGAGAAGCTGGGCAAGCTGTCACGGGCGGAGAAGAACACCCTGATCGCGTTCGGCATCACCGTGACGCTGTGGATCCTGCCCGGTGTGGTCGCGGTGATCACCGGAACCGAGTCCACCACCTACGAATTCGTCAGCGATCGCCTCGACGAGGGCGTGGTCGCGGTGTTCGGCGCGTCGCTGCTATTCCTGCTGCCCACCGATTGGCAGAGCCGCGAGTTCACCCTGCGCTGGAAGGACGCCGCCGAAATCGACTGGGGCACAATCATCCTGTTCGGTACCGGCATCATCTTCGGCTCGCTGATCTCCTCGACCGGGCTAGCCGAGACCATCGGCACCTCCGTCAACGACGCGCTCGGCCTGACGAGCGGCATCGCGATCACCATCTTCGCGGTGATCCTGGCGATCATCGTCTCCGAAACCACGAGCAACACCGCGTCGGCCGCGGTGGTGGTGCCGATCGTGATACCGGTGGCGGTGGCCGCGGGCGTCAACCCGTTCGTGCCGGCGCTGGCGGCGACGTTCGCGGCGTCGTTCGGCTTCATGCTGCCGGTGTCCACCCCACAGAACGCGATCGTCTACGGCTCGGGCGTCGTCCCGATCACAAAGATGATCCGCTCCGGCGTCGCGTTCGACATCGCGGGCGCTATCCTGATCATCATCTTGCTGCCGCTGATGATCAGCCTCTTGGGATTGGGTACATGACCGATATCGCCGTCATTCCCGGTGACGGGATCGGTACCGAGGTTATCGCGTCGGCGCGCGCAGTGCTCGACGCGGTCGCGAAGAAACATGGAATCGCGTTGTCGTACACCGAGTTCGACTGGTCGTGTCAACGATACGCGGCCGAGGGCGCGATGATGCCCGACGACGGAATCGAGACGCTGCGCGGGTTCGACGCCATCTTCCTGGGCGCGGTCGGGTGGCCGGGCGTGCCCGACCACGTGTCGCTGTGGGGTCTGCTCATCCCGATCCGCCGCGCGTTCCGCCAGTACGTGAACATGCGGCCGATCCGGGTGTTCGACGGCGTCGAAAGCCCGCTGCGCACGGCGCAGGATGTCGACTTCGTCGTGGTCCGCGAGAACGTCGAAGGTGAGTACAGCGAGATCGGCGGACGGCTCAACCGCGGCTTTTCCGACGAAATGGCGGTCCAGGAGTCGGTTTTCACGCGCAACGGCGTCGGCCGCATCGCGGACTTCGCGTTCGAGCTCGCCCGCACCCGCCGCGGGTACGTGACGTCGGCGACCAAGTCCAACGGCATCGTACACACGCTGCCGTTCTGGGACGAGGTGGTCGCCGAGCGGGCGTCGCACTACCCCGACGTGCGGCTCGACAGTGAGCACATCGACGCGCTGGCCGCCAAATTCGTCCTGCAGCCACAGCGATTCGACGTCGTCGTCGGCTCGAACCTGTTCGGCGACATCCTCAGTGACCTCGCCGCCGCGGTGGCGGGTTCGATCGGGATAGCTCCGTCGGCCAATCTCGACCCCACCAAGCAGTACCCGTCGATGTTCGAACCCGTACACGGGTCGGCCCCCGACATCGCCGGGCAGGGCATCGCCAACCCGATCGGCGCGGTGTGGTCGGCGGCGCTGATGCTCGAGCATCTCGGGCACGCGGACGCCGCCGGTGAGGTGATGGGGGCCATCGAGTCGACACTGGCCGCACCGGAGACCCGCACCGGAGACCTCGGCGGGCGGGCGTCGACCGCCGAAGTGACCGACGCGCTCGTCGCGCGATTGGGGTGACCGACCCCAGCAAACTCCCGTGCTTCACCGACACCCCGCAGAGACGCTCCCAAAATTCGTGCGTCTAGGGGTATCTCGGCGATGGTAATGTTGGCCGGCAAACATGTGTGTCCCCTGGACCGTCGGCGAGCGTTGGGAAAGGCGAATGAGCGACAATCTGCGGGTAGACCCGTTGGAGGTCCGGATGGCCGCCGACCACGTCAACGCGGCCGCCGACAGCCTCAGGTCTGCCCACGGCACCGCGCACGAGCGAATGGGCGCCGCCGCGCCCGGCTGGATCGGATCGAGCGCCCCGGGACTCTCAGCAACCACCACGAAGTGGGAAGAGGAGTCCGCCGCGCATTACACCGAACTCCTCAAACACGCCGAGGATCTGCGCTCGGCAGCGGAGAAGTATGTCCGCACCGATGACAACGCCGCTACCGAAATCGACTCTACGGGAGCGAATCTGGGCACCATGGGGCTCTGACCCGTGGACATGACGTTGGCCGACGTTGCGCGTTGGCAACCCGAGCAGATCGACGAGGTGTCCAAGGCGGCGGCGCACCGGGCCGGCACCAGCGGTGAGACGGCCGAGGCGCTGCGCAATCTTTCGGTGTTCGGGACGTGGAAGGGCCGGTCCGGCGAGGCCGCGCAGCAGGCCATCGAGCAGTCGGCCACCAAGCTCAACACCACGCAGAAGGAAGCGATTCTGGTGTCGCTGGGCGCTCAGAAAGCCGCGGCCGATGCCCGCGCGGTCAAGAACGACCTCAACAGCCTCATCGACTACGCGGCCGCCGCGCCGGCGGTGCAGCTCGACCTGAACACCGGCACGGTCACTCCCCCCGACACGACCGGGTGGACCGATGAGGAGATCGCGCAGCTCGAGAAGAAGATGGCCGAGGTGGAGAACCGCGCGGTCGCGGTGCTGGCTGCCGCAGAAGAGGTCGACGGCGACCTGGCCCGGGTGCTGTCCGCGGCCACCGGCGGCGATCCGGACACGCCCGCCGAGCAGGGCAGCGCCGACGGCGAATCGCTGCAGGACGGGGAGCTCACCCCCGAAGAGCTCGCACGCCTTCAGGAGAACACCACGCTGACTCCGCAGGAGCAGGAAGCGTTGGCGCGCGGCGAGTTGGTGCTGCCGGCCAGCCAGATGGACTACCTGAACCAGCTGTCGCGGTCGCTGGATGGCAAGAGCCCCGCCGAGATTCGCGCGATGATGGACAAACTCGGCCCGAACGGCGGACGTGTCGCCGACGCTTTGCAGCTGGTGTCCAACGAGAACATCACCGTCGCCGGAGCCAGCCCCGACGCCAAACCGGGCGACGCCGGCTATGTACCCACCCGCGGTGGCATGCAGAACCTGCCGTCGGGCATCCGCGAAACATTCGAGGCGCCGCTGCGCGGACCCACCGCCCCCACCGCCGGAACCAACGACAAGGGCAACCCCACCCTCGAGTGGCCCGACCCGTACAAGCCGTTCCCGCACCTCGACGAATACCGCGATGTCGCTGCGATCGTGTCCGCCGGTGACGCCAAGCTGCAGCAGGGCACCGCCTTGGACAACGCGCTGCTGGACAAGTCCGAGCAGATCCTGCAGAACATGCACGAAGCACCCGACATCGCCTGGAAAGAGGACATCGGACTGGGCCAGCGTCTCGTGGACCCCACCGTGCAGGACATGCTCAACGCCGCAGGACGCGACCCGATGGCCGTCCACGACGCGCTGGCCGGAGCGGACGGCAAGACGCCCAACGGCGGCTTCATCGAGGACCTGTTCACCCACCATTGGGCCGACAACGGTGCGGCGGCAGGCAATCTGCTCAACGGCACCGGCACCGGCGCCGTCCCGACGGACCTGGCCGATCCCACCCAGGCGTTCCAGGCCGAGCAGGCGGGACAGACCATGCACGCGGTCGACAAGTGGGCCGGGGAAAACTCCCCGCGGTTGCTCGACATTCCCGGCACCGACGGACAGTCGCTCGGACAGGTCAATCCCGACCTCGCGCGTGCGCTCGCCGACGCCAACAAGCCGTATATCGACGACATGCTGGGCAATCCGCTCGACAACACCCGCGGGTTCGCACCGCTCGACGATCTGAAGAATCCCGAGATGCCGGTCACCCGGGACCTTTTCGCGGTCATCGACACCGACCCCCAGGCCGCCGCCACCCTGAACAGTCAGGCCTACCTCAACGGCATGCAGTACCAAGCGAACTTCGAGCAGTCCGTCATCGACGGCGGCACCGTCGACACCGCGGATCTGCAGTCGGCGGGCACGTTGCGCGGCATCATCGACTCCGGTGCCAACATCGCCGACAACGACGCGATCAAGTACGGCAACCTGCAAGAGGTCCGCGCGTATGAGAGCCGCCAAGAGTGGTTCGAGTTCGCCAAGACGGTCGGCGGTGAAATCCCCGGTGTCAAAACATTTCTCGAGTGGCACGACAAGATCGGCGGCGACATTTTGCACGACATCTTCGTCGGGGATGCGCCGGTGCCGAACGACCCGACCTATATCGTCCAGGAGAGTTCCGAAGCGCTGCAGTATGCGGTCGCCCAGCGGTTGCTCGACAACAACATCGGCGATCCGCGGTTCTTCGCCGAGGCCGGGTTGATCGATCCGGGCACCGGCCAGCTCAAACCGCTCGAGGACGGCTTCGCCGACTTCCGGACCGCGCTCACCACCTACTTCAACGGAATCGATCCGACGGTGAAGATCGGCATCGAGGACTACGAGGACGCCTACCGTGACGCCCTGCCCCGCCCGCCGGCTCACACGGGATAGGTTCGCCTGACGGCGTCGTAAGTTTCACGTACGGTGGGGCCGTGGCCGAAGCCGACCGCAGCCGCGTCATTGCCGCGAGCCCGACGCAGATCTGGGATGTACTCGCCGATTTCGGCGCCATCGCGTCGTGGCTCGACGTCGATCACTCCTCCATCCTGACGCGCGGTCCGGACGGCGCGTTGGTCGGAACGGCGCGGCGCGTGCAGATCGGGCGCAACACCCTGGTCGAAACCGTCACCGAATGCGATCCGCAGTATGTCCTCGCCTACGAGATCGCGGGCCTGCCCAAGGTCTTGGGCACGGTCAGCAACCGCTGGAAACTCGAACCGACCAGCGGTGGCGAGACGGTCGTGACGATCACCAGCACCGTGCGCAAGGGCCGCGGCAGAACGCAGCAACTCGTCGAACGGTTAGCCAGCCGGGCGTTGGCCCGCGGATCCGACAAGATGCTCGCCGCGCTGGCGAAGCGATTGGAGAACACCCCATGACAGATCGGCCCGACATCATCATCGTGATGACCGACGAGGAGCGCGCGGTTCCGCCTTACGAGGCACCCGACGTCCTCGCCTGGCGCCGAGAGACGCTCACCGGTCGCAAGTGGTTCGACGAGCACGGCGTGAGCTTTCAACGGCACTACACCGGATCGCTGGCCTGCGTGCCCAGCCGCCCGACGATCTTCACAGGCCAGTACCCCGACCTGCACGGCGTCACCCAGACCGACGGCATCGGCAAGACCGCCGACGACTCCCGGATGCGCTGGCTGCGCCCCAACGAGGTGCCCACGCTCGGCAACTGGTTCCGCGCGGCCGGCTACGACACGCACTACGACGGCAAGTGGCACATCTCGCACGCCGACCTGACGGACCCCGCCACCGGTGAGCCGCTGGCCACCAACGACGCCGACGGCGTCGTCGACCCGAAGGCGGTGCATCGCTACCTCGACGCCGATCCGCTTGGACCGTACGGGTTTTCGGGTTGGGTCGGCCCGGAACCGCACGGCGCCCCACTGGCCAACGCGGGGCTCCGGCGCGATCCGCTGATCGCCGACCGCGTGGTGGCGTGGCTGCGGGACCGCTACGACCGCCGCCGTGCGGGAGACGTCGACGCCATGCGGCCGTTCCTGCTGGTGGCCAGCTTCGTCAACCCGCACGACATCGTGCTGTTCCCGGCGTGGCAACGGCGCAGTCCGGTGCGCCCGTCGCCGCTCGACCCTCCGCCGATCCCGCCGGCGCCGACCGCCGACGAGGACCTGTCGACCAAACCCGCCGCGCAGATCGCCTACCGGGAGGCCTACTACTCGGGCTACGGACCGGCTCCGGCCATCGACCGCACCTACACCCGTCAGGCCCAGCGGTACCGGGACCTGTACTACCGGCTGCACGCCGAGGTCGACGCCCCGATCGATCGCGTGCGACGCGCGGTCACCGAGGGTGGCTCGCAGAACGCGGTGCTGGTCCGCACCTCGGATCACGGCGACCTGCTCGGCGCGCACGGCGGACTGCACCAGAAATGGTTCAACCTGTACGACGAGGCGACGCGGGTGCCGTTCGTGGTGGCGCGGATCGGCGACCAGGCCACGCAGCCGCGGACGGTGACGGCGCCGACGTCGCACGTGGACATCGTCCCGACGTTGTTGGGCGCCGCCGGTGTCGACGTCGAGGCGGCGGCGGCGAAGCTGGCCGAGACCTTCTCCGAGGTGCACGACCTGCCGGGCCGCAATCTGATGCCGGTGGTCGACGGCGCGGCGGTGGACGAATCGCGAGCGGTGTACCTGATGACCCGCGACAACGTGCTCGAGGGTGATACCGGCGCATCCGGTATGGCCCGCAAGCTGAAGATGTCGACGAAACCTCCTGCACCTCTGCGGATTCGGGTTCCGGCGCACGTCGCGTCCAACTTTGAGGGACTGGTGGTGCGCGTCGACCAGGCCGGCGGCCAGGGGCATCTGTGGAAGCTGGTGCGGACGTTCGACGATCCGGCGACGTGGACCGAGCCGGGAGTGCGTCATCTCGCGGCCAACGGCATCGGCGGCGAGGCCTATCGGACTTCGCCGCTCGACGACCAGTGGGAGCTGTACGACCTGACCGACGACCCGACCGAGGCCCGTAACCGGTGGACCGATCCGGACCTGCACGACCTGCGTCAGCACCTGCGCATGCAGCTCAAGCAGGCCCGCGCGGAATCCATCCCGGAGCGCAACAGTCCCTGGCCGTACACCTCGCGCCGTTCCCGAATGTGAATCCTCGGCGGGATCCGCGACTCGAACCCGCCATCCGTTCACCTTCGGGGTCGGGTGACTCCGGCGCAGTTGACTTTCTCTGCCAAATGTTTGCTGACCGCCGAACCAAGCCTGTACCGTTCTTCTCGGGTTGATATCCCAGCCTTGCGGAAATCGTCACGGCGGCGATCCGACTTCCCCGCCGACAATGGCACAGCCACCACCTCAGCCGTAACGCGGCGCGCTGCCACCACCAGCGCTCCCGAGGTGAGTACAGTCGGGATGCCTGACAAGCTCCGCACCTCGCTTCGGCCGAAGCGACGGATCACCTAGGTAGACGAAATCGTCCAGCAACCGCTGCCGGGCTACCGCAACACCTACATACGGCGTCGTCACGTCGCGGGCTAAAGGATCTTTAGTGAGTCAATTTACCGAGACGATGTACCGGAACGCCCGGTGGAGCACCAGGGGGATGGTCACCGGTGAGCCGGTCGCCCCCGTGCGGCATACCTGGGCGGAAGTCAACGAACGGGCCAGCCGGATCTCGGGCGGGCTGGCCGCGGCGGGTATCGGACACGGCGACGCGATCGCCGTGCTGGCCGGCGCGCCGGTGGAGATCGCGCCGACCGCCCAGGGCACCTGGATGCGCGGCGCCAGCCTGACCATGCTGCACCAACCCACTCCCCGCACCGATTTGCTGCGCTGGGCCGACGAGACCACCGCCGTCATCAACATGATCTCCGCGAAGGCCGTGGTGATCAGCGACCCGTTCATGGCCGCCGCCCCTGTGCTGGAGGGGCTGGGCATGACGGTGCTGACCATCGAGACACTGCTGACAGGCGCTTCCATCGACCCGGTGGAAACCACCGACGACGACGTCGCACTGATGCAACTGACGTCGGGGTCGACGGGTTCGCCGAAAGCCGTTCAGATCACCCACGCCAACATCGTCGCCAATGCCGAGGCCATGACGGTCGGTTGCGAATTCGACGTCGACAACGACGTAATCGTCAGTTGGCTGCCCTGTTTCCACGATATGGGGATGACGGGCTATCTGACCGTACCGATGTACTTCGGCGCCGAGCTGGTCAAGATCACACCGGTCGACTTCCTGAACGATACGCTGTTGTGGGCCAAGCTGATTCACAAATACAAGGGCACCATGACGGCCGCGCCCAACTTCGCCTACACGCTGTTCGCGAAGCGGCTACGACGGCAGGCCACACCTGGCGAGTACGACCTGTCGTCGCTGCGTTGGGCGCTCTCGGGCGCCGAACAGGTGGACCCGCAAGACGTCGAGGATCTCTGCGAGGCGGGCAAACCGTTCGGGTTGCGACCCGAGGCGATCGTCCCGGCATACGGAATGGCAGAAACGACGGTGGCCGTGTCGTTTTCCGAATGCGGCCGCGGGATGGCGGTCGACGAGGTCGACGCCGACCTGCTGGCAGTGCTGCACCGCGCGGTGCCCGCGAGCAAGGGTCGCACCCGTCGGCTGGTCAGGCTCGGCCGGCCCTTGGATGGTCTCGAGGTACGGGTCATCGACGAGGACGGCGCAGACCTGCCTCCACGCGGCGTCGGCGTCCTAGAAGTGCGTGGCGACCCCGTGACCCGGGGCTACACCACCGCTGCGGGCTTCATCCCGGCGCAGGACAAACGCGGCTGGTACGACACCGGCGACCTGGGCTACCTCACCGAGGACGGCGAGATCGTGGTGTGCGGACGCGTCAAGGACGTCATCATCATGGCCGGTCGCAACATCTATCCGACCGACATCGAACGTGCCGCCGGTCGCGTCGACGGGGTGCGGCCCGGCTGTGCAGTGGCGGTGCGGTTGGATGCCGGATTGTCGCGGGAATCGTTTGCGGTGGCTGTCGAGTGCAAGAACTTCGAGGACCCCAACGAGGTACGCCGCGTGGAGCGGCAGGTCACGCATGAGGTCTTCGCCGAGGTCGACGTGAGACCCCGCAACGTCGTGGTGCTCGCCCCGGGCATGATCCCGAAGACACCGTCCGGCAAGTTGCGGCGTGCACACGCGTTGGCGCTCGTGAGCTGATACCGCCGCGCGCGAAGGGTAAATTCGTAATCCACCCTGGCGGTTTACGACGCGCAACCCGGACGGCGATCGACCTCGGAGGCCGAGCTGTCGGCCGCACATCGCGACGCCGACGAAGCCGACCTGTACGCCGGCCATGCGGGGTGACCGGGTTGGTGGCGGATGCACATCAGATGACGATCTGCTCGCGGATGTGGCGCAGTTCGCCGCGTGGGCGATACCCGGCGTCGACGGCTCGGCATCGCGCTGAAGCAGCTCCGCGACGGTACACCGCCCATCGAGGCGTGGGCGGCCACGGTGGGGTTCGTCAACGAGATCGACCGCGTCCAGTAGGAAGAGCTGCACGAAGGACCGTGGTCGTGCATCTCTGCATCACCCCGGTCGGCCACGGATCCGGCAGACCCTCATACCGGCACCCGTTGGGGGGTCAGGAGACTCTGGGCGAGTCGCATGTAGGCACCTGCTACGGCCTGCCACGCCATGTCCGGGGCCATGCGCCGCGCTTCGGCGGCCATCGCGCCCGAGAGACGAGGCTGGGTGACGATTTGGCGCAACGCCGCCGCAAGTCCGGCGGAGTCGTCGTGGTCGACGACCTCGCCGGCCCCGCCTGTGAGTAGTTCAGAGGCGTGCGGAAAGGCGGTGGCCACCACCGGTCTGCCGTGCGCGATCGCCTCGACCAGCACGCTGGAGGCTACCTGCTCCGTGGAGTCGTAGGGCAGTACGACGACCGAGCATTGCTGGAACAACGTGGCCAGCATGGCTCCGTCGTAGTAGCCTGCGTCGAACGTCACCGAATCCGAGACGCCGCACCTGTTTACCTGGTCGATCCTGGCTTCCCGATATGCCTCACCCTCGGCTGCCGTCACGTGCGGATGTGTCGGACCGGCGACGAGGTACCGCGGGCGTCCAGGTACGTCCTTCAATGAAGCCATCACCTCGATGACGCGCTCGACGCCGTCTCCTGGCGCCAACCAGCCCCAGGTCAAAATGGTGGGTCTGCTGGGGCGCTTCGTGCGGATCGTGGCGGGGACGGTCGCGCCGTGCGGGATCACGCGAACCTTACGGCGGTCGACCTGATAGTCATGGCACAGCCGCTGCCGTGCCGATTCGGACATCACGACGACGTGGGCCGCGGAACCGACGATCGCCTCGAGCGCCGACGTCTGGTGTGCTGTCGGCGTTTTCGGGACTGAGCCGACGATGACGATCGACGGGATCGACAACCCGTCGACGATGTCGAGTACATCGTCGGCGCCGACGCAGAAGTCATGGTGGACGACCGCGACGTCGGCCTGGTCGAGCGCTTGATCGCTCGAATGCGGGCTCGCGGAATCCCCCACGACGCTGACGTCGACCCCCTGGCCGCTCAGCGCACGGGACAGACCGGCGGTGAACCGGGCCAACGCGCAGTATTCCGGTGCGGGTGTACCGAGGATGCTGATGCGTGTGCGGTATGGATTGCGTTGGCGCTGAGCGGAATTCGATCCGAGGACAGATATCGGCGATGCGTTCAAGGCGGTCCCAACTGAAGGATTGGTACCGGCGTGTCCGGCATGAGCAAGTCGCTCGGTCAGATCAGCGGAACTCGGCTGACCCGTTCCGGAATGGCTGGGCTCCCAACTCCTCGAGGCTACACCCGCAGAAACGCTCGACTTCGCCGGGCACGGCCCTGGAAAGAAGTCAGGGGTAGGGTCTTGGCATCGGGACCATCCAGGCCCCCGCAATCAAGGGGCCAGCGATGTCTGACAAGTCTCCTCGGCAAGCGATGTCCAAGAAGTCCGGTAAGTCTCTGAAGGAGAAACGGGCTGACAAGCACGCCAAAGCCGCCGCCAAAGCGGCCTCCGCCGATGCGGTCGGCGATCTGCGCAAGCGCTGAGCCAGCCTTCTGGTCAGGCGAATTTCAGCTCAGAAGCGGTTTCTGGGGCGTCGTCGCTGGTCGCCGTGAGAAAGCGGTCCGGCAGGGCCAGTTTGTGGATCGTGCGCAGCGTCAGAAGGTATTGACGCACGAGCGAGCCACTGGTGTAGGGCAGGTCGTATTTGTCGCAGATGGCACGCACGCGCACGGCGATCTCCCCAAGGCGATTGCTCGGTAGGTCGGGGAACAAGTGGTGTTCAATCTGGTAGCACAGGTTGCCGGTCGAGAACGCCAGTAACGGACCGGCGTCGATGTTGGCGGCGCCCAGCATCTGCCGCAGGTACCACTCGGCGCGGCTCTCCTCGTTGATGGCGTCGGCGGTGAATTTCTCGGCTCCGTCGGGGAAATGGCCGCAGAAGATCACCACATATGTCCAGAGGTTGCGTATGAGGTTCGCCAACGCGTTCGCGGCCAGCGCGCGACGCCACCGCCGTCCGCTCAGCGCGGGGAAGACCACGTAGTCCTTGACACCCTGTCGGGCGATCTTGCGAAGAAGCTTCCTTCTCTCCCGCGTGACCCGCACGGTGTCACCCTCTGCGCGGTCGCGTTCGGAATGGACGCCGTGCAGCGCGATACCCCACTCGAAGATGGCCGCCAGCAGCAGGTTTCGCAGGGGCTGCAACAGATGCACCGGTTGCCAGGGCTCGTCGCGCGTGATCCGCATGATGCCGAACCCGAGGTCGTCGTCCACACCGACCACGTTGCTGAACACGTGGTGGCGGTAGTTGTGCGAGTACCTCCATTGCGCCGAGACAGCGACCATGTCCCATTCCCAGGTAGTGGAATGGATTTCCGGATCATTCATCCAATCCCATTGCCCATGGGACACGTTGTGGCCGATCTCCATGTTCTCGACGCACTTGGCGAACGCCAACGACGCCGTACCGAAGAGCCAGCCGGTGCGCGACCGGCTGACGCCGATGAGCAACCGCCCCGCCACCTCGAGCGCCCGTTGGAACAAGATCGTGCGCCGGATGTAGGCAGCGTCGCGTTCGCCGAGCGACTCCTCGATATCGCTGCGTATGGCGTCCAACTCGACACCGAGGGCCTCGATGTCCGCTTCGGTCAAGTGGGTGTAGGCACCGATGTCGGTGATTGCCAAAATGTGTCCTGTGTTCGTGCGGGTGGTGGAGCAGGCTCGTGTACGAACCATTGGTTGACGGCGGACCACCGGCCGGAATCGACGAAAGACAACGGCAGCACGTCGGCTGCGACCAGTCTAGAGAAAAATCGTCGGGGCGACGGCGCGGTGTCAGCCGATCGATACCAGTTGGTCGATCGAGTCGTTGGGCAGCTCGCCGTCGACGACCGCCGTCACCAGCAACTTGTCCAGCGTGATAGCGCCGTTGTGGTTGGTCAGGAAGGCGATGTCGGCGGCATCGCGTCCGGCGGCGATACGCACCAACGACTGGCGCGGTGCCAGCAGCGTCGCGTCGACCACGCGCCAGGCGTCGTCGACGAGCGCCTCGGCGACCGCATGAAAGTCCATCGGGTACAGCCCGGGGGCATACACCGATACCACCCGGGCCGGGACGTTCACCGCCCGCAGCAGAGCCACGACCAGGTGCGCATAATCGCGACACACCCCCTCGCCGGCCAGCAGTGTGTCGGCCGCACCGTCGATCGGGTCGCTTGAGCCGGGGACATACTTCAGGCGGGTGCCGACCCAGGAGGACACGTTCTCGAGCAGGGTCGTCGAGTTGAGGTAACTACCGAACTCGGTCGCGGCGAAACCGTAGAACTTGTCGGCCTCCGCGTAGCGACTGGGACGCAGGTACATCAACCGGTCGTAGGGGGTGATGGGCGCGGGATCCGTCCGGCCGACGATCGTCGCGGCGTACTCCACCGTCAACGTGCCTGTGGGCACGGACAGGGTGTGTATGCGGTTTCCATGTGCGCCGCTGATCTCGGTCGGTTCGACGGGTTTGCCGTCGAGAAGAATTGAAAGCTGCTCGTGTACTTCGGCATTCGGATGCGGGGCGACGGCGATCTGAAATTCCAATTCGGTCGGATCGGTGATCTCGACCTGGAGTTCGACCCCGACCTGTCGCCGCATGAGCTGAATCACGAGCCGGACGTGAGGAGGGAGTTCACCGTCGACACGTTGCCGGGCGTGGCTGCGGCCATCGCGATCGTGTGTGCGAAATCGGCTTCGGTGGCGGCGGGAACCACCATCAGGGTGATCCTGCTACCGCTGCCGTCCAACACCGCGATCGTGTTAGCCGGCTGTCGTTGGTATCCGTCGAGACGAACGACTCGCCCCTTCACAACCGTCTTCCGCGGCGCCTCCGCCCACTCGGCGAGGTTGTACATCACTCGAGCCACCGGTCCGAGACGAACCGAAAGAACGCTGAGCAGGTCGGGAAGCTCCTTCTGAAGATCCTCGCTGTGGGGCCACCAAGCCCCGTCGACATAGCCAGTCGTCGGCCCTTTGCTCTTCAAGCGCAATCGCGGGGTGCTCTCAGGCCCGTCGTGTCGTCGGCCGGAGACTGTGGGGGCTTCTTGTACCGCCATCGGATGGTCCTGTCTGAGCCGTCGAACGGCTCAATCACTCAGATCGGTGACGACACGATCTCAGATGGTCGCGTGCGAGATATCGCCGATAGACCTTCAGCCTACGCGACTTGGCCCGTGATCACCGTCCCGAACTCAAATCCCCTGGGCAACAGCAGATTTCGCTTCGGACCCACATACGAAACGTGGGCTGGTGGGAATTCCCACCAGCCCACAGTCGTCGTGCAAGCTAGACGGCGGTTACGCCGATTGCCTGAGGCCCTTTGGCGCCCTGCTCGATGTCGAACTGAACGCGTTGGTTCTCCTCCAGCGACCGGAATCCATTTCCCTGGATCTCCGAATAATGAACGAAGACATCCTTCGCGCCGCCGTCGGGAGCGATGAAGCCGAAGCCCTTATCGCCGTCGAACCACTTCACAGTTCCCTGTGTCATACTTTTCAACTTCTCTCATTCTGAACGGATGTAGATAAACATCCACGTGAAACGCTATCACGCCCACCCCTCACCTCGTTCCGCGAGCGTGCGGGTCTGCACCCGACACGCCGCGGAATTTCGACAGTCTGCGCACGCTCGAGGCGGCGCGAGCGTGCGCATAAGGTGGTTGATTGCATACAACGCCGTAACGAATGCTCGCGGACGAGTGTTCAGACGACGGCGATAATCGCCAACTCTTCTACAGCGAACGATGGCCGAAAACCGTACTCGCCAACGCGAATCAATGCGTACGTATATCTACAGGCACTGAGCGCACGCTCGTGGCATCGCGACGGTGCGCAAACCGCCGAGAATTCACGGTGTGTCGACTGCAAGCACGCACGCTCGCGGTCCGCAAGACAACTACTCCGTCGAGTAGTCGAAGCTCAACCAGCGCTGCGGGCGCATCCGGATGATGACCGACGTCGGGGTGAGGTTCTGGTCGGTAAAGGCATTGCCTTCCTCGTCACCGAGGTAGCGGATGGCGATCTCGCGCACCACCGCATCCGTGGCCCGATCGATACCGACGACGTCGCCCTCCGCCGTGACGTAGCGATACGGCGGCGCCTCGTCCTGCGCGGTGATCGAGAACCGGCCGGCGTCCTTGATCAGCCGGTGCTTGAGCGACGCCGACTCCGTCCACAGCAGCACCTCACCGCCGGGCTGATAGCCGTACCAGATCGGAACGCTCAGCGGCGCCCGGTCGCGGCGCTCGACGGCGATGACGCCCACGTGGACGTCGGACAGAAACTTCTCGCGCTCATCGGTCGTCATCTTGGCCATAGCTCAGACAACCGGTGCGACCACGATCACATTCCCGCCGAGGTTCGCGTCGCGGTCCTCATCGCAGCGCCTAGCCTGGATGTGATGCTGACCGACCTGATCGAGCTGCCCGCGGGCACCTTCGCGATGGGATCGGCCGACTTCTACCCGGAGGAGGCGCCCGTCCACGAGGTGACTGTCGAAGTGTTCTCGATCGAGCGCCACCCCGTCACCAACGCGCAGTTCGCCGAGTTCGTCGCCGACACGGGGTACGTCACCCTCGCCGAGCAGGAGCTCGACCCCGCCGCCTATCCGGGCGCCTCGCCCGATGACCTGGTTCCCGGTGCACTCGTCTTCCGCCGGACCCGCGGTCCGGTCGACCTTCGCGACTGGCGGCAATGGTGGACCTGGGTGCCGGGCGCCAGCTGGCGCCACCCGTTCGGACCGGAATCCTCGATCGACGATCGCCCTGACCACCCCGTGGTGCAGGTGGCGTATCCGGACGCGTCGGCATACGCCGCCTGGGCGGGCCGCCGCCTGCCGACCGAAGCGCAGTGGGAGTACGCGGCGCGAGCCGGATCCCGATCCCGGTACGCCTGGGGCGATGAGGTGCAACCCGACGGACGCTTGATGGCCAACGTCTGGCAGGGCCGTTTTCCGTACCGCAACGACGGCGCGCTCGGCTGGGTAGGCACCTCGCCGGTGGCCACCTTCCCGCCCAACGCATTCGGTCTCGTTGACATGATCGGCAACGTCTGGGAATGGACGACGACGCCGTACGCGCCACGCCACCGTCCCGACGCCCAGAAGTCGGGCTGCTGCGCACCGCCCACCGGCGACCCGTCGAAATTCCAGACGCTCAAGGGCGGCTCACACCTGTGCGCACCCGAGTACTGCCATCGCTACCGGCCGGCCGCTCGGTCCTCTCAGTCGCAGGACAGCGCCACCACGCACATCGGATTCCGCTGCGTCGCCGCGTGACGTTGTGCGACAACATCTTCGCGGCGCCTCGATACACACGCGAACCTGACTTGTCGGACCCGGTGCATACAGTGCGGGCATGATCACATCGGTCGCCATCGCACTGGCCCGTCCGCGCGGGCCCTTGCTCCGCTATTCGGCCTGCTCGCAATACCGATGTTGGACTGGAACCGTGCGTGCAGACTCGGTTGACACGGCGATCCTCGACGTCGTACGCCGGGTCCGCGACGAGGCGGGGTGTGAGCGGATCCGGTTCGTGGTTCATCTGCCCCCGCGGAGCACGCTGTGGGCGCTGCGCGACGAGATCGCCTTATTGATTCCCGGTGCCTACTTGGAGCGGCCGCGGCTTGCCGACGAGGAACTGGTGCGCGCGGCGTACGAAGGACTGCGGGCCGAAGCGTCGACCGCATGAGCCGCGACTCTCGCCGCCTGAATCAACGGCACCCGCAAGAACTTTGCCGACGCAACAGTTTATTGACAGCAGCGACAATCAGGCGTTGAGTCTAAATGCCTTCGCACCCGCATGAGGGCGCGCCGAGGCTTGCACCCGGCCGCCCGGCCCCGCGCAAATCGATCGAAGGGGCTGTCATGGCAGACGTGGATTATTGCGTCGTGGGTGCCGGATTCGCCGGCCTGACTGCCGCATTGCGCCTGAAGCAGGCCGGCCATTCGGTGGCGCTACTGGAAGCCCGCGACCGCGTAGGCGGTCGCACCTTTACCGAGGTCCGCGACGACGGGGCCTGGATCGATCGCGGTGGCGCGTGGATCGGTCCCGGACAGGACGCGATCTACGCGCTCATGAAGGAATTCGGGGTGCCGAGCTACAAGCAGTACACCGACGGTGACGCAATGATGTTCGTCGACGGCAAGAAGTACCGTTACACCGGAACCATTCCGCTGTCGATGAGTCCGTGGGCGGTCGCCAACATCGGCACGGTTTTTCTCGAGCTCACGCAGATGTGCAAGGCCATCCCGGTGGAGGCGCCGTGGACGGCACGCAAGGCGCAGAGGTGGGACCAGACCAGCTGGGCGGCGTGGCTGGACAGGAACACGCTGTCCAAGCCCGCCCGCGAACTGTTGGAAAGCGCCGTCGCGGGACTGTATACGTCTGCGGCATCAGAGATCTCGCTGCTGTTCGTGCTGTACCAGATGGCGTCGGCCGGCGGACCGAGCTTCGTGCTGGGCGTCAAGGACGCGGCCGAGGACGCGCGGCCGGTCGGCGGCATGGGCGCAATCCATCGTGCGGTCGCAGCCGAGCTCGGTGACGTCATCCACCTGTCGCAGCCGGTGCGCAGCGTCGAGCAGAATGCCGACAGGGTGATCGTGCGCTCCGACGACATGGTGGTCAACGCACGTCGCGCGATCATCGCGGTGCCGATCTCGATAGCAAGCCAGATCGCTTATGAGCCAACGCTTCCCGCCGACCGATCGTTCCTCCACCAACGCATGCCGAGCGGGGCGGTTTACAAGATCGCGCTGGTGTTCGACGAGCCGTTCTGGCGAGCCGACGGCCTGTCGGGGCAGTCGTTCGGCCCCGGATCGCCGGCGAGCCTGACCATCGACTCGTGCACCGACACCGGCACTCCCGGGATGCTCACAGTGATCACCGAGGGTCCCGAAGCGCGCCGGTTGACCAACCTCGGCGATGACGAACGCAAAAGCGCGGTGCTGGGTGCTGTCGCAGAACGGCTTGGAGACAAAGCACTTTCACCGGTGGACTATGTCGAACAGAACTGGACCATCGAACGGTACTCCGGTGGCGGGATGATCGCGCACGCCCCGCCGGGTGTGCTCACCGAGTTCGGACCCGCGCTGCGTGAGCCGTGCGGACGGATCCACTGGGCAGGCACCGAGACTTCAGCGGTGATGTACGGGTTCATCGACGGCGCCGTGCGTTCCGGCGAGCGCGCCGCGGCCGAGGTCATGGCCCGCGAGGCGATGGCGATGGCTTGACCGCGGACTGACGAGGCTCAAGAGCGGACCTCCACAGCGTCGGGTCCCTAGCTTCCGCGCGCGCGGGTACTGTGCCACCCGTGAGCGGGGAACTGATCCTCACCGACGAGTTCCGCGAGGCGTTGGCGCTCCTTTCCGGTGGCAAGCACCTGTTCCTCACGGGTAAGGCCGGCACCGGCAAGTCGACGTTGATCCGTCGGTTCATGGCGGAGACGGACCGCAACGTCGTGGTGGTCGCGCCGACGGGTATCGCGGCGCTCAACGTCGACGGTTACACCATCCACCGGCTTTTCGGGTTCCGGACCACGACGACGCTTCACGACGTCACCGGCGGTCAGTACCGG
Source organism: Mycobacterium neumannii (assembly GCF_002245615.1). NCBI lineage: Bacteria > Bacillati > Actinomycetota > Actinomycetes > Mycobacteriales > Mycobacteriaceae > Mycobacterium > Mycobacterium neumannii. The sequence continues at coordinate 187,104 of NZ_NKCO01000006.1, forward strand.
CCGGGCCGATTCGCCAAGACCCTGGCGTCGTTGCAGACGTTGATCATCGACGAGGCGTCCATGGTCCGCGCCGACGTCTTCGACATGGTCGCCACCGCACTCGAACGCTACGGCCCCGAACCTGGAGCGCCGTTCGGCGGCGTGCAGATCGTGCTCGTCGGCGACCTGTATCAGCTTCCACCGGTCGTGGGCGACGGCGAGGAAAGCTACTTCACCACCGTCTACGACACCCCGTACTTCTTCTCGGCCCGCAAGTTCGACCGCGACGACTTCCCCACAATCTCGTTGACGACGGTGTTCCGCCAATTGGGTGATGACCGAATGACGGCCATCCTCAACGAGATCCGTGAGGGCGTGCTCTTGGGCCACGCCCAGGAACAGCTCAACGCCCGCGCCGACAAGGACTTCGTACCACCCGACGACGAATTCTGGCTGACGCTGGCGCCGACGAACCGGCTGGTGACCGCCCGCAACCGTCAACACCTGGAGCGGTTGCCCGGCGACGAGATGCGGCACCGCGCCCAGGAGTCCGGCGACCTTTCGCTGTTCGACAAACCGATCGAGGACGAGCTGCGGTTCAAGGTCGGCGCGCAGGTGATGATGCTCAACAACGACCAGGGCGACCGGTGGGTCAACGGCTCGATCGGACGCGTAGTCGGCGTCGGTTACGACCGCTACGGCGCGGTCGTCGAGGTCGAGTTCGCCGACGGATCGTGCGCGGAGGTCACGCCGTTCACATGGGAGGCCACCCGTCCGGTGGTCGACGGCGGGACGCTGCGGCGTGAGGTGATCGGCACGTTCACGCAGTTGCCGTTCAAGCTGGCCTGGGCGATCACGATCCACAAGAGCCAGGGCCAGACGCTGGAGCGGGTCGTCGTCGACCTCACCGGCGGCATGTTCTCGACGGGACAGTTGTATGTGGCGTTGAGCCGCTGCACGTCGTTGGCCGGCCTGGTGCTCAAACGCCCTGTGCTGCCGAAAGATCTGAAGACGGACCGGCGGATCGCCCGGTTCCTCCGCAGTTCGGTCAGCGGCGCCACGGCGCGCAAGTACTGCGCGATCGGCATGTTGACCGTCGGCGACGAAGGCCGGATGTCTCGACCCCGGCCGGTGGAACTGGCAGTGGCCTTCGACGACGGCACCGCGGTCTCGACGCTGATCAACCCGCAGCGTGATCTCGCCGATGCGCGAAGTGCTTACGGCATCGGCGTTTCCGACGTGCTGCTGGCACCGACCCTGCGCGAAGCCTGGGCGGTGATCGCGCCGATGCTGGCGGGCTGCACGCCCGTAGGACCGGAGGTGGACGAGACGCTGGGGCTGATCGACTTCGAGCTCAAGCGGCTCGGACATGTGGCACCGATGCCGTTGGGCATCGAGCTGCGTAAAGCCCGCGTGTCAGGGCGGAGTGCGTTGGAGCGTGCGCAGTCGGCGCTGGCGGCACACGCGGACGCCGACGTCGACACCGGCTCGACGGCGTTCGAGGAACCCGAACCGGCGGAATCGGTTTCGGGCCTGTTAGTCAGTCGCGACCCGGACGTGCCGACGCCTACAGCCGATCATCTGCCCGGGTTGTCCGCCCTGTTGCGGATCAGCCGCGACGTGGGGGCCGTGATGCTCGGTGCGTCGGTGCACCGAGACCTCGACTCGTCATGGGACGCGGCAGCCCGGTCGGCGGTGGCTGATCAACTGCGGGCGGCCGCTTCCCGCGCGCTGCTGCCTGACGAGGTTGTCGCCCGGCTGCACAACGCGTCAGCGCTGCTGGGCATCGACGTGGCGAGCGACGCATCGTTAGTGACGCGGCATGATATCGAATACGCAATGGTGCCAGGGGCGCGGATCTGTTTCACCGGAACGGCTTTCGATCCCTCCGGTCGCGTGGTGGAGCGCGAGGAGATCGAGCGAATGGCCGAGAGGGCCGGCCTGAAGCCGGTGCGATCGGTGACCAAGACGCGGTGCGAAGTGCTGGTGACGGCCGAGGCGGGCACACAATCGGGCAAGGCGCGCAAAGCACAGGAGTACGGCAAGCCGGTGTTCACCGCCGAGGAGTTCTTCGCCTGGCTTGCTGATCGTTGACCGCCCAAGTTTCAGTCGCACCATGTCCGCAACTGGCGCCAAGGTCGGTTGGTCGTGTCGGACCGTCGACGTACGGTCGGCGCATGGCGGGCGGAGACGTACGAGTCAGGCATGCTGAGCAGGTCCCGGATGCGACGGAGTGTGCCAAATGCGCCGGCGCGTCTGACGTGTTGCTCAGAACCACGTCCGGTGCGATGTGCCTCGACTGCGCCGGGTTCGCCCATCTGGAGTTCCTGCCCGCAGGCAGCGCCGCGCTCACCAGGCGCGCGGTGAAGCTCAGCCGGTCGCCGGTCGTCGTGATGCAGAAGAGCCTTCGGCGCTTCCGCTATCGGGGGCAGAGCATGTACGAGCGGCAGGGCATCCTGGCCGAGCCGGCAGCGATCGAGGCGGCGGCGTTGGCCAGCCTCGCTGACGCCGGTGTACGCGGCAGCGACGGTATTGCTGAAAGGATCCGGGAACACTTCCCTGGCTGTCCGACCGACCGTGCCGACGCCATCGCGCTGCACACCGCCGCCAGATTGCGTGGTCGAAGCCGCCAACGCTTGACCACGTTCGAGATCGGGCCCGACGCGGTCCGTCGAGCGGTCACGGCGTCGATCCTTCATGTCGACACCCATTACGACGAGTTGGTGAAGGCGGGTGTCGACCCTGACACCGCCAGGACACAAGTGTTCGACCGCGTCGAGAACGTGCTTCGCGCTTGGCGGGACGGCGTGTCACTGCTCGACACTTGACCACGGCAGTTGTCTCCGCGCTGAGGGCGCGAAATCGAAGGAAAACCACCCCCTGAGCGCAGGATCGACGATGAAAAGGGTGACGCCGGTGAGGATTCCAGCTGCAAGGGAAAGGTCCGACGCGCCGGACAGCCGGTGGGACTGCGCGCAGGGGTAGGGTGCCACCTGTGCATGTCGACGTGATGACCACCCCGCAACCGCTACTGGACATCGGCGAGCTGGCCCGGCGTACCCAGGCGGCCGGCTTCAACGGGTTGCTGTTCACCGAGACCGGCCGCACGCCGTACATGAACGCGGCGGTGGCGGCGCAGGCCGCGCCGGGGCTGGAGTTGTCGACGGGTGTGGCGGTGGCGTTTCCGCGCAGCCCGTTCGTGACGGCGGCGACGGCGTGGGAGTTGCAGGAGGCCTCGAGCGGGCGATTCCGTCTGGGCCTGGGTACGCAGGTGCGCACGCATGTGGTGCGCCGCTACGGGATGGAGTTCGAGCGTCCGGGTCCGCGGTTGCGCGATTATGTGCTGGCGGTGAAGGCGTGCTTCCATGCGTTCCGGACGGGCAAGCTCGAGCATCGCGGCGACTTCTACAGCCTGGACTTCATCACGCCGCAGTGGAGCGCGGGCCCGATCGATGCGCCGGATCCGAAGGTCGATGTGGCGGCGGTGAACCCGTGGATGCTGCGAATGGCGGGCGAGGTGGCCGACGGGATCCACGTGCATCCACTCGGCGAGCCGGGTTACATCGGTCGGCATGTGATGCCGAATCTGGCTGAGGCCGCGGCGAAGTCGGGACGCTCTGCCGAGGATATCGCGGTGATCGTGCCGGTGATGACCATCGTCGGAGACACCGATGAGGAGCGCGAGCGCGAGCGGGAACTGGTGCGCACGAGCATGAGTTTTTACGGCAGCACGCCGAACTACGCGTTCATCTGGGACGAGGCGGGCTTCGAGGGCACGACGGCGCGGATTCGGGAGAAGCAGAAGGCCGGCGACTACCAGGGCATGGCGGCCTGTATCACGGACGAGCACATTGCGACGTTCGCCACGGAGTCGACGTGGGACGGGTTGGCGGACGCGTTGATGTCGCGGTACGGCGGTCTGGCGTCACGCGTGGTGCTCTACAACGCGCTGGCCGATCCGGAGCGATTCGAGCGTTACGGCGAGGTGGCGCAGCGCATTCGGGCTCGATAGAGGGGCGGCCAGCGGACTCGCCTCGATTGGGTCACCATTGGCTGCCGCATACGGTGCAGGTCCAGTCGTCGTTTTGACGGACACAGCCTCGGTAGTCGTCCCACGGCGGGAAGTCCAGATGGAAGACGTGCCCGAACTGCGCGCTCTGCGTCCGTTGGGCGCCGCAGTACGGACACCGCGGATGCTGCGCGAACAGATAGTCGATCAAGCTCGTGAAGCCACCGTCGCGCATGGCGGTGTCGCAGCGCAGGCACAGGACGCCGGGCCAATCGGCGGGAAGCTCGGGCAGCCAACACTTGTCGGGTATCGGCCCGTAGAAGTAGCTCGGCACGTTGGTGGCCTCCATGATAACCGGCTGCGGTTGCGGTCGCTGGGGAAAGTCGACCGTGCGGATGCGGAAGGCGTCGCGGGCACGCTCGCCGAGTAGGTCGAGGACGGCTCCGCATCCGGTGCACCGTCCGCGGGAGTGAAGGAGGGTGGCCGCCGCGGCCAAGCTGGAGTGGCCGAACCGCGTCCAACGCTTGCCGTCGGCGTCGCAGTCGGTCAGCGCGACAAACATGCGAGCGGCCGCGTCGCCGCGAAGCTGCCACACCATGCGGGGGTCCTCGTCGTCGGCGAACCCGACCACCCGCGCCAGCGTGCCGAGGTCCACCAAACCGGGGCTGGGCAGGCCCCAGGTGATCTCGGCGCGGTCGAAGCGGCCGTCGAGACCGATGCGGCCGAGTCGCGTCATCACCGACGGTGGATCGGTGTTCAAAACGATGGCCACCGGGTCGCCGATGTGGGCTTCGCCGAAGCCGTAGCGCCACGGCCGGTAGGGCGAGCGATCCTCCAGCAGAGTGATCACCGCGTCCGTCCAGTCGGCTCCCTCGACGATGTGAAGGCGTTCGGTTGCAGTTTGCGTCACTACACCATTATTCCGGGTGCGTCTGACATTTCATCGATACGCTGGTTTGCTGAACCGGTTAGGTCACCACAGCACGGCGATGGCTGCGGCGGTGAACGAGAGCACGCCGATCGACCAGAACATCGGGCGTGGTATCGGGTTGCCGGTGCGCTTATGACGGGCACTGCCCATGCCACAGAGCCCGCCGAGGATCACGAGGATGACCAGCTTGATGCCGAGCTTCGGATAGTTGAGTTCGACGCCGGCAGGCCACGGCGCGGCCAGGGCAAGTCCGGTGAGCAGTGAGAGCAGCAGACCGTAATCCATGGCGCGGGTGGTACGGAAGCGCTGAGACAGGGCTTCGGCCGCCCAGCCGCCGAAGGTGATCGCGAAGCCGACGATGTGCAGCAGTACAACTACATTGCGTAGTAGCTCCATGGAGGGAGCTTAGCGTTAGGGAAGCCCCTGCACGAGCAGCAGACCGGGGAGGAAGAGCAGCACGGTCAGCGGTGCCGCGATCAGCCCGATCAGCATTCCCCGACCGATCTGCCCCCGTACACCTGCACGAGTCATCAGGACTACACCGATTGCCAGGTCAACGAGAAGAATAGGCACAGCGAATACCGCGAGCGCGAGCCACGGGATGAAGTACCACGTCGCGACGGCCTGCCACGAATGTATTTGCCAGTGCCGCAGTGAATGTCGCTGGTCCATAGCGTCGCACGGAGGCCCGCGCCGATTCGCTCACCATTGAATCACCCAGATTCCGTAGATGAGTCCGCCGACGAGCACCACCGCATACGACCCGAGGACGCCAAGTGCTAAGCCCTATGCGCGCGAGGAACTCGACCGCAGTAGCACGGCAGCTGCAGCGAGGGATATTACGAGGGCCACCGCCCTCGGATTTCGTCTGGATGCTGTCGACGACAAGGTTGATGGGGGCAGAAGCAGCCTAATTGAGCAGATGCGGTATGTCGGTGTCGTGATTGAACCTTTGAGTGATAATCCGGTTATCATCCCGCCCCGCGCAGTGACTGACGTTGAGACTGACCAAGGTTGGGGGCGGCACGGTAACCAAACGCCTAGGGTGACGGGACTGGAGCCGTCAGGCGAGCATCACTTTTCGTGCCAGCACCCACGCTTCGCCGTCACCTTCTCCCTCGGCAATCACCGCGAGTTCAGCGAACGCGGTGGCCAACTCCCCCGGCGCGACCCGAAAGCGGCCCGGCCCGGCGCCGACAACACTCAGCGCCGAGATCGCCAGCAGGCCACCGGGCGCAAGCCGCTCGATTATCGTCTGGTCAAGACGCGGGTCCCGGAATCGGTGGCAGACAACGGCATCAGCGGACGGGCCTACGGGCAGGCCCATGTCGAGATCGACGACGTCGAACCGGCATCGATCGCCGACGCCGTTACGTGCAGCAAGATCCCGCGCCCGACGGATGGCTGTCGCCGAGATGTCCACTCCCCAGACATCCATCCCGCGACGCGCCAGCCACACGCTCGCTGACCCCAACCCACACGCCACGTCCAGTGCTCGTCCCCTGGTCGGGAACTCGTTCTCAAACGCAGCGAACACGGCAGGAAGCTCGGCTGCAACCACTCGCGGCGCCTCGCGGCTCTGATACCGCTCCTCCCAGCGGATGCGATCCTGCTCGCTCACGCCGCTCAGCGTACGCAGCGCCCTCACCTGGGTGGTGGAGGTCAAGTGCGTGCTGATTCCCAAGAAGGGAGCGACGGCTTCATCCGAATGCTCACCGACATTGCGCTTTCAAACGAACAGATGCGCGCAGCGGCGAAAAGCTAACGCCCGGGCGGGAGTTCCCGAGGACCGCGATGTCCGCGCAGCTCACGCGCACCCCCGCCGGCGAGTTCGCCGCGCCCCTCGCCTCTCGTCACTGCGGATGCGTGTTCCGCACCGCGGCCGATCCGGCCATAGCCGTGTTCGCGATCGTCGTCTCGGACGGTCGTCGCTCTCGCACTACCCAACGCATCGGAATCACCTTCATCCACAACTTCTGCACCCTCCTCCATGTGGGTGCTCACCTTGCGGGTGCGGCGCATCGAGAAGTGAATCTCCTCGGTCTCCTCCAGGATGTGCCGCACACCCCGCAGCGGCTTGGTGGTGGTGTCTATCGCGTTGGCGATGATCGGCGGTACCAGCGGACGAATCCAACGCGCGGCGGCGCGTGTGACATCCGGGATTCCGGGAATCAGCGAGCGGACGGCCTCACCCACAGGTTCCACCGAACGGTCGTCGTCGACCGGCGCGGGCAGGTTCTGGGGTGTGACAACCTCAGGCGTCTCGACGGAAGGTGCCTCGGCCGCAACGAGACTGGCCGCTTCGGCCTCCGCCGCGATCGGCAAGTACACATCCTGAGGTTCAATGATGCGCTCGGCGCGTGCGGAAACAGCCGGCTCGATCGCCTCGATCACTCGTCGGCGCTGCTGCTCCCGGTCGATCTCCAGTTGCGCCTCGACGGCCATCCGGGCGCTGGCCAGCTGCTGCTCGGCCCACATGTTCTCGATGGCCGCGCGCACCTCGGCCCGTTTCACCGCGACTGACGTGTCGGCCTGCAGCTCAGCTCGATCGCGCTCGACATCGGCGGCGATCCCGCGATCCTGCGACGTCTCCCCCCGCCACAGCCGCAGGATCAGCGGCAGCAGGGCGAGCAGGACGAAGAACGCGTCGACGAGCAGGCGCAGCATCAGCGCACCAGCCTCGCCCAGCGTGTGATCGTTCATGGCGACCCACCGCGCGCCCAACCCGCGATCCGCGCCGGCCGCCGCGGCCTGCCGGGCCTGCGACAGCGCCTGCTCGGCGTCGGCAACCTGAGCGTCGAGCTCGGGCGCACGACGGTCCCGTTCGGCCAGCGTGGCGTCGAGCGCGAGTTGAGCGTCGGCGAGGAAGTCGTTGGCCGTCCGGTTCTCCGGCCCGGCGCCGGGCACACCGGTGATGAATGTCTGGGGGCAGTCGGGCCTCGGATTGAACTCACAGCGCGCCACCACGAGCGCTTCCTGGCGGCGTTGCACCGCCTGCTCCACAGCCGCGTCGAGCCCATCGCGCGCCGCACGACTTCGGTCCAGGTCGACCGCCGCTCTCGTCACCGCGGGCGTTCCGTCGGCAGCCATCGCCGCCCGCTCCTCGAGCAGCCGATCGACCGATCCGGAGAACGCGACGACGGCAGCGAGCTCACCGACGACGAGCCCGACAGCCACCGCGACGGCAGCACGTCCCACCACGCCGGGGCCTCGGACCGCCCCAGCTGCGAGCACACGGCTCACCGCGCCGACCAGCAGGCCGAACGTCGACGTCACCGCGATGACGGCCATCAGCGGCCAGGTGGTCGACGAATGCAGTGCGACGGCCGCCACGAGCCACGCCAGCAGCGCGCCGACCAGCACCACCACACCTGCGCTGACCAGCGTCGACTGCTCATGGCGGGCGCTCAGGTCACGCCGATCGCCGCCGCCGAGCCAAATGAGCGCAGACGCAATCGGTGAGACATCGTGGTTCTGCTGAGATGCTCTGTGGGCGGACATGGAAACTCCAACATCTTCCGTGCTCTACCAGGCGTGACGAGGCGCAGACCGACGACCATGTCGGTGCTGTTCACCAGGCGGAACCCCCCGCGGATCGCACCATCACGCCGATGCGAATGCCGAAAGTCTCCCATACGCCGACGGTGCCTGTCCGTTCCGGAGGACGCCGCGGCGGCATCGCCTCGTATCGTGACCGAATGCGCAAGGATCGAATCCTCCACATCGCCCGGCAGGTCGCGGCGCTGGTGGTGACGGCGGTGACCGCGGCCTCGACCCTCAACGGCTACCGACCATTGGCGCGTAAGGGCTACCCGTCGATCTTCTCGTTCGGCTTCGGCCTGGTGGTCAGCGAGTTCCCGCTGCAGACGCTGGTGAGCCAGATCGGCGGGCTGGCGTTGACCGCTCGTCGGCTGACCCGTCCGGTGCGGATCATCGCCTGGGTGACGGCCGCCATCTCTGCGATCGGTCTGCTGAACTTCAGCCGCGCGGGTCATAAGGCCGCCGCTCCACTGACCGCCGCGCTCGACAAGGGCTTGGGGACGCGGCGCCGCACCGACTCGACGGGTCTGTGGCGCCGAGCTGCCGGCGGCGGCACCGCCAAGACTCCGGGCGCGCTGCGGATGATGCGGATCTACCGCAACTACGCCCACGACGGCGACATCAGCTACGGCGAATACAGCCGCGCCAACCAACTCGACATCTGGCGGCGTCCCGATCTCGACCGGAACGGGAAAGCGCCGGTGCTATTCCAGATCCCCGGCGGCGCCTGGGTGACGGGAAACAAACGCGGGCAAGCACATCCGCTGATGAGCCACCTTGCCGAGCTCGGCTGGATCTGCGTGGCGATCAACTACCGCCACAGCCCGCGCAACACGTGGCCCGACCACATCGTCGACGTCAAACGCGCGCTGGCGTGGGTCAAGACGCACATCGCCGAGTACGGCGGTGACCCCGATTTCATCGCGATCACCGGCGGCTCGGCGGGCGGGCATCTGTCGTCGCTGGCGGCGCTGACGCCCAACGATCCGCGGTATCAGCCGGGCTTCGAAGACGTCAACACCAGGGTGCAGGCCGCGGTCCCGTTCTACGGCGTCTACGACTTCACCCGCTTTGACGACGCGATGCATCCGTCGATGCCGGAGCTGCTCGAGCAGATGGTGATCAAACAACCGCAGAAGTCGAGCTTGGAGACGTATGCCGATGCGTCACCGGTGAACCACGTGGCCGCCGACGCTCCGCCGTTCTTCATCCTGCACGGCACCAATGACTCGCTGGTGCCCGTCGAGCAGGCGCGGGCGTTCGTCACCAAGCTGCGCGACGTCAGCACCCAGCCGGTCGTGTACGCCGAATTGCCGTTCGCGCAGCATGCTTTCGACATGTTCGGGTCGGCCCGTGCTGCCCACGCGGCGGTCGCTGTCGAGCACTTCCTGGCCGAGATCTACACGAACTGGCAGCAGGGGGCGGAGCCGGAACGCCTCACCGCGACGTGACGTCCGGAGGGCCTCTACCTGGGCGTCGATTACCAGTTTGCCGTGTTCGGCCAATACCATCGCTGACGTTATGACCGACACCGCCACGACGGCTCCGCCCAGCGGCGACGCCTCGCCACCTGGCCGTATCTCCGCCGAGGCCGGCCGCCGCAGAACCTTCGCCGTCATCAGCCACCCCGACGCCGGCAAGTCCACGCTGACCGAGGCGCTGGCGCTGCACGCTCGGGTGATCACCGAGGCGGGGGCGGTGCACGGCAAGGCGGGGCGTCGCGCGACGGTGTCGGACTGGATGGAGATGGAGAAGGCCAGGGGCATTTCGATAACCTCGACGGTGCTGCAGTTCCCGTACCGCGACTGCGTCATCAACCTGCTCGACACTCCCGGTCACGCCGACTTCTCCGAGGACACCTACCGGGTGCTGACGGCGGTCGACTGCGCGGTGATGCTTATCGACGCCGCCAAAGGCCTTGAGCCACAGACGCTGAAGCTGTTCCAGGTCTGTAAGCACCGGGGCATCCCGATCATCACGGTCATCAACAAGTGGGACCGCCCCGGCAGGCACGCCCTCGAGCTCATCGATGAGATCCAGACCCGGATCGGGCTGCGCCCCACTCCCCTGACCTGGCCGGTCGGTATCGCTGGTGACTTCAAGGGCGTGCTGGATCGCCGTGGCGGCCAGTTCATCCGGTTCACCCGCACCGCGGGCGGTGCGACCGCTGCGCCCGAGGAGCACATCGCCGCCGACGATGCGCACGCGGCCGCCGGCGACGACTGGGACACCGCAGTCGAGGAGTCCGAACTGTTGAGCGCCGACGGTGGCGACTACGACCGCGAGGAGTTCCTCGCTGGGACGGCCTCGCCGACGCTGTTCACCTCGGCCGCGTTGAACTTCGGCGTGAACCAACTCCTCGATGTGCTGGTCGAACTCGCGCCGTCGCCGAGCGGAGCGGTCGATGTCGACGGGACTCGTCGTCCAGTCGAATCACCGTTCAGCGCTTTTGTTTTCAAGGTGCAGGCTGGTATGGACTCTGCGCACCGCGACCGCATCGCCTACGCGCGCGTCGTCTCGGGAACATTCGAGCGCGGCGACGTGCTCACCCACGCCGCGACCGGCAAGCCATTCGTCACCAAGTACGCGCAGTCGGTGTTCGGCCAGCAGCGCGCCACGCTCGACGATGCCGGGCCCGGCGATGTGATCGGGCTGGCCAACGCCGCCGCACTGCGACCCGGCGACACGCTGTATCGCGATGTGCCCGTGCAGTTCCCGCCGATTCCGAGCTTCTCCCCCGAGCACTTCGCGGTCGCGCGTGGCACCGATCCGAGCAAGCACAAGCAGTTCCGGCGCGGTATCGAACAGCTCGAGCAGGAGGGCGTGGTGCAGGTGCTGCGTTCGGACAAGCGCGGCGAGCAGGCGCCGGTGTTCGCGGCGGTAGGTCCGATGCAGTTCGAGGTGGCGGTGCACCGGATGGCTGCCGAGTTCAGCACGCCGATCGCATTGGAGTCGCTGCCGTATCAGGTGGCGCGCGTCGTTGACCCCGCAGATGCGGAGTTCATGGACAAGCAGGTCTCCGCCGAAGTGCTCACCCGCAGCGACGGCGTCATGCTGGTGCTGTTCTCGACTCCGTGGCGGTTGGAGGGTTTTCAGCGGGACAACCCCGACGTCAAGCTCGGGTCGTTGGTCGCGGCGTAGGGCGTCGCCGTTTAGGAGACCGCCGCACCGAGCTCGGCGTACACCGCAGCTTCGAAGCCGAGAATCGTCTCGACCATCTTGGCGTCGAAGAACGGCAGCACCTGGGTCGCGATCACCGCCGCTATCCCCGCTTTGCGGTCGATCCAGAAGAAGCTGTTGAACAGTCCGGACCAGTCGGCCGATCCTGCGCTACGCATGCCGGGCAGATCGACCAGATACAGGTGGAAGCCCAGGCCCCATCCCTGCGGGACGTCGAGCAGTTGAACAGGATTCGACAGTTCGGGGACGGTCGGTTCCATCGACATCGGCAGCGGCGCTCCGTCGAGGTGGTCCCGCAACGCGAGCTCCACCGTCTCCTCTTTGAGGATGCGTGCACCGTCGAGCTCGCCGCCGTTGAGCCAGGCGCGCACGAAGCGGCCGTAGTCGGTGATCGTCCCGTAGGACCCGTGGCCCGCGGCGTCCCACTCCGGTTCGGCCGGCAGGTCGAGCTCGGTCTCTAGAAGGCTGCCGTCCGGCGCGCGGAAACGGACAGGCAGCAACCGCGCGCGCTGCTCGTCGCTGGGAGCAAAGGTCGAGTCCGTCATGCCGAGCGGGCCGTAGACGTGCTCGGCGAGGTAGTCGCCGAGTGTCCGGCCGCTGACGGCCTCGACGACCAGACCGAGCCAGTCGGTGCTGACGCCGTACTCCCAGACCGTGCCCGGATCGTTGACCAGCGGCACGCGCAGGCCCTGCTTGACACCATCGAGCGGGGTGGGAAGGCCTTGCTCGGTGCAGTAGGTGTAGAGCTTGTCGTTGAGGAAGTGGTAGCCGCAGCCTGCTGTGTGGTTCATCAGCTGGCGGACGGTCGCCTGCGCCTTGGGTGCGCGCAGGACCGGCTCGCGGCCGTCGAAGCTGTCGAGCACTTGGAGTTCTCCGAACTCGGGCAGGATCGAGGCGACGGGCGCGTCGAGCTCGATGCGGCCTTGTTCGACGAGCTGTAGCGCCGCGGTGGTGGCGACGGCCTTGGTCATGGAAGCGTTGCGGAACATGCTGTCGGGCTTGGCATCTCCGGCTGCGCCCTGGTAGAGGACACCGTCGCGGCCGACCACCGTGGCGGCGATGCCATGCAGTGCCCCATCGGCGGTCACGCCGTTCAGCAGGTCATCGATGCGCTCAAACCCCATCTCAAGCTCCTTTGCTTTGGGATATGCGAGCCATCTTTGCACGGCTTGCGGGGTGTGCCGACGGTGCTCAACTGCTGCAGTCAGTCCGAGGCAAAGGCTTGCAGCTTCTGTGCGAGTTCTGAAAGCTGCAGATCTCCCTCGGCCGCAACGGCGTTCATGAAGTTCTCGGCGTCGTCGACATTGAAGCCGGGGTCCAATTCGACGCCGTTGAGGTACAGAAACGTCCAGGCGGCGGCCCATGCGGTGCGCTTGTTGCCATCGACCAGCGCATGGTTGCGCGCGAGGGACTGCAACAGCGCCGCCGCCTTAGTGAAGGGGTCGGGATAGGCGTCAACGCCGAAGGCGGTGGCTTGGGGTCGGGCCCCCGCCGCGTCGAGCAAACCGTAGTCGGCGACCCTGAGCTCCACTCCTACGGCCGCCGCACCGGCGACGAGAACATCGTCGCGGTCGAGGTATTCGGTCACGCCAGGCGGCGATTGAGCTCTGCGCTGCGTTCGGCGACGATCCGCGCGCCTTCACGCACGCGGCGCTTGTGATCGCTCGCGGCATCGACGGCGGCACGGTGCACGAACGCGCGCAGCGACAGCTCGCCCGCCGAAGCCGCGGTACGTAACTGCTCCATCTCCTCGTCACTGAAGTTGACGTTCAATGCAGGCATACTCCCAAGGTACCAGCATCAGTACCAAGTTTGGTACCAAAATCGTCTTCGCCTGCGTGACGATCCGGAATCGGGCACCGCGTCAACGCGGTGGGTCGAATGTGACGACCTCGCCCCGGTTGATCGAGACCCAGTCCCGAGCCTCCAGGTACGGCCGGAACGTCTCGGTGATCGCCTGCTGGTCGGCGGGCGTCTTGGGTCGCTGCAGTTCGTAGAGGTGCGGGAATTCCGTCCAGGCGACGACGGCGTCCCACAGCCGCAGCGCCGCCTCGCCGACCGGCGGGTCGATGAGTACGGGCCCGAACAGGCATTGGCCGTCGGGGAAGAACAAGGTCGGCACGCCGTAGCCGCCTGCATCGACGACGCGCTGGTGGTCGGCCATCACTTCGTCGTTGGTGGTCGGGTCGGCGATGGCTTGGTCGACGAGTCGGGGGTCGAAGCCGAGTTCTTCTAAAAGCGCTCGGGCGACGGCTTTTTCGTGCGGCTTGTGGCCTTCGACGTGCAGGGCTCGCGCTGCTCGTTCGTACCAGGCGTCGATGTCGGCCATCGACTGTCGGCGCAGCAGCGCACCGATGCGCATCATCGACCAGCCGTAAGACCACTCCCGCTCCCACGGGTGCTTCTTGCCGTCCTGGCGGTTGATCTCCTCGAGGCTGAAGAAGCGCCAGTTCACCTCGAGGCCGGTCAGGTCGCGGACCTCGCGGATCCATCGCGACGTCTGATACGCGAAGGGGCACATGACGTCGAAGTGGAAGTCAACGGCGACAGGATGATTGGTCACGTCGGAACCTCAGAATCGGTGCAGTGCCAGTTCAGCGTCATCCTGCCAGTTGATAGCACCGAAGTCGATGACCGTCACCGACCATCACCGATCCGGAACGGAAATTCCCGCGCGGCAGCGACCCGCGGTGGCGTTAGGGTTGATTCGCCACGGTCGTAGCTGTTCAAGCCATCAAAGGAGGACTCTTGCTTGTCGATCCTGAAGTACTTCGCGCCTTCGCAGGAGAGGTAAGTACAGCGTCTGAGGCCATCAAACGCGCCGACGTGGGCTCCAAGGCGACGACATCAGCCGACGGTCTTGCCGGGTCCACTACACAGTGGGCAATGCGCCTCGTGGGCGAGCACTTGACGAAGAAGGCAGATGCGATCGCCAAGAATGTCGAGGACATGGGGGGCGCGGTTCGTGGGGCCGGAGATCGATACGAGGTAACCGACAGCTCCCTTGCGGGGACGTTCGACGGGCTCTTTTGATCCGTGCTGCCCTCACGCCCCCGCTTACAAGGGTGGGATCCCGATTCACTGAATCCCGCCGCGTCGGCTCTAGAGACTGCGGGTCAATCCGTTTACACATCGGTGCGCAATCTTGACGATGGAATCGACCGGATGTCAGCGGAGCAGACATGGTCGGGTGAGGCGCATGACGCGGCGACGGCGATGTTTCGCCGCGCCACCGATACGACTTCCGAGTTCGCTCACTACACCGAAGCGGTCGCGACAGCGCTGAGTAAGGGCAGCGGATCGATTGGAGGTGCCCGGGCAGCCTTGCTGGATCACGCGGAAGCAGTAGATGCCGGTGAGCTCCAAGTCACGGATATGTGGGTAGTGCTCATCAAGCCTGCCCGCGTCTCGGGCGAAAAGGCAGCCAGCCTATTGGCACAGGCACAAGCAGAGCAGAAGGAGATCAACCGTCTACTGACCGCAGTCGGCGACGCGGACAACGCGACCGCAGAGTCGGTGCAGGCTGCTGCTCAGAATCTCGGTTTCACTCTGCCGGGGCCGAATGACTTTCCACTTCTGAATCCTGCAACGGGAGCTGCCCGACCCGCTGACGAAGTCCCGGATCCAATGACGCTCAACGGGCTTATCCAACAGGGAGTCGTTCGAGACAACGATATGGCGCAGACGATTCGTGAGAGCCGCGAGTGGGTGACAGAAGACGGCCAGGTGCGAAAGTCGCTAACGATGATGAACGGTAGCCGGCACGAGATATACGAGTGGAACGATTTCGCCCCCTGCGTCGAGGACACCTACTACGACAAGCACGGCAACGAAGTTTCCAGCACGTTCTCACAGGACAAGACGAACTACGACGGCACGAAGTACACATCCATTAGGTTCGCCGACGGCACCGAAGTCACGATGACGCAAACCGCGGATGGCAAGACCACGGGAGGCGTGACGGCGGCCGACGGTCGCCATGGCGTCTTACCCGACGAATTCTTCACCCACCCGACGCTCACGACTGTTGGAGGCGCACTCACCGGCCTAGAAGAACAAGCCAAGCGCGGAATCCCCATGCTTTCACCGCAGTCGGTCGAAAACCTCGGGAAGGCGGCCAAGTATGGCGGCCCGACGCTAGGTGTGGCAGTAGCCCTATATGACACGGTGACGGCCAAGACGTTTCACGACGGCTGTGTGGCTGCGATCTCCGGCGGGGCAGGGGTTGGTGGGGGCTATGCGGGTGGTACCTTGGCCGCGGCCGGAGCCTCGGCTTTCGGCGCTCCGCAACTGGCACCGGGGGTCGCCGCGATCGGAAGCGTCGCCGGCACCTGGACGTTCGGATATATCGGCGGAATCATCGGCAATATCGTGTGTCCGAAATGAAGGTTCTCCCTATCGCGCTGCTCTGCACGCTGTTCTTCGGCCCGCTGGGCATTCTGGCGCTGTTTTGGACGATTATCTGCATCGGGCGCGGCGACTTCCTGACGGCGGTGGTGTCGCTGGGGTTCGCGATGTTCTGCCTGGGTTTCATCGTCCCGTTCGCGAAGGTGGTTCCGGGAAAGCTCGTCCCGAGTGGCGATTTCGACGACGAGGGGACGACCATCCGGCCGGATCGAGGCGTGGACATACCTCTCCAGGTCGCGCTCCTCGGACAAACAGTGGCTTGTGGTTTATTCGCGGTTCTCGGACCGCTTGGGATGGTTGATATCCCGGTGCCCGAGCAAATGCGCTTCTACATTCCCTTCGCCAGCGCTGTCGCCGCAGTCATGGGGGCGCCAATTCTGTGGCGGACGCTCCGACGCGGCAGCCTGCATTATCTGCGCTTGACGCCCAACGGATTCACGTTCGTGCAGGGCTCGCGGCCGCAGGACGGTGACTGGGCGCAGGTCGTAGACGTCACCGATGCCTCACCGAAACAGTCCGCACCGACACCGAATTCAATAGTCGTCGTGATGTCCGATGAGGACGTGTTGACGTTGTCGGCGGCCTCGTTCACGCCAGAGGGCCGAGCTCTGCGCGCGCTGGTCCGGTTCTATTGGCAGAATCCGAATTGCCGCGATGAGCTGACCGATGGCCGGGCGCTGAAGCGCCTCGCCGAAAGCTCGCGGCGACACTGAGCTTGAGCAGTCTCACCGTCACACGGTCGGCGGTGTACGGATTCCCAGCCGACTGGGCGTGACTCAGCGATTTACTTCTCGATAGCGCTTGGGGCGGCGACATCAGGCCACGACGACGCAGCGACGGTGCTCACGCCCGCACGGTCGGCCAGAAGAGGTCGAACAGTCGCGCTTCCCAGTCTTTGGCGACGCGGCCGGTCCGTGCGCGCTCGGCGATGATCGTTCCGACCACGGCGTCGATGAGGGCGGCGTCGTTGATGTCGGCGCGAAACGATCCGTCGGCCTTGGCCGCGTCGATCACCGATTCCAGCTCCGAGCGTTGCTTGGCAAGGATGCGGCGGAAGATCTTGGTGAACTCGGGGTCGTCGTCGGTGAGCGTGGCGGCGAGGCCGCCGAAACCGATGCCGACATCGATCGCCTTGACCGCTTCCCCGACGAGCCAGCGGAGCCGGTCCGGCGCTGGGGCGTGCGCGCCGAGAGGTTCAGGAGAGGTCACCCGCGACAGCGCGGCGGAGAGCATGTCGCGACGGTCGCGGTGACGGCGGTAGATGGTGGTCTTCGCGATGCCCGAACGCGCCGCCACCGCCTCGACAGTCACTGACCTGGGCCCTCCAGTGCGCAGGAGCGCCAGGGTGGCGTCCGTGATGGCGTCATCGACGTCGCTTCGCTGTGCCATCGCACCTCCTATGGCCGGGAATATTCCCGGCCGAGAAAACGCTACACTAAGCGTAGCGCTACGCTACGCGTATCGTTGTATCCGAGCTTACGAGAGGTGATAGTTGTGTTGAAGGCATTAGGACGGATCCCGCCGACGTTAGTTGGGTACGTCTGTCTGCTGCTGAGTTTCGCGGCGCTGGGAACGTTCGTGTACGCGCTGGCCGCTCAGAGTGCGGTGGCCGGAATCATCGGGGCCAGCCTGGTCGTATTGATGGTGACGGCGGTGGTGGGCTTCCGCGTTGGTGCCCGAAAGCGCGCCGAGTCCAACGACAGTGGGATCGAGATCCCCAGCGAGAACATCTGGGCGCGACCGCTGCGGCGCGAGCAGATCGACCACTATCTGTCGACGTACCGCGGTGTGCGCGACAACCACGAGCAGTTGTTGGATGCCGCGACCGAGCTGCCCACCGAGCCGGCGAGGGAGCTGGAACGGCAAGCCGCCTGACACGCGGCTCGCGTGTCACTTCACGTCCGAATGACCGCTCGGCCCGGAGGACCGAATTTGGATGAATAACCTTGCCGCCGGGTCACACCAGCGGGCTGCCAGTCAGGCGCCGCCTCGGTCGATGGGAACAAAGGTAGCCTTTGAGTACCTCGCGATTTGATTGATGGCTACAACATTCACGCCCGCGCCGACGCCTCCCCCCACCAACGGAACAGCCTTCACCAAGTTGATTGACCCTCTGGTTCCGAACTTAGTGAGAAGGCGGTATCCAACTTTCCTGTTGATCTCAACTAACACCCGGCCCGGAAGGCGCTGTAATCCAGCGACGGCAGTCTTTGTTCCAACCTCGACGCCCACCTTGCCCAACGCACCGGCCGCACTTGCGCCAAGAAGCGAAATCAGCACCGCGCTCTGCACCTCCTCCGATGTGATGTCATAGCCTCGGAGAAAGGCGATGGCTGCAGACATACGGGCCGAGAGCATGTAGAAAGTGGTTACATCCGCGGGTAGCGACACCGGCAGAGTAATCATGCCGCCGACTCCACTCGCGAAGCCCGTTGAGCCAACCCAACGCCGATGAGTCGCGACAAGTCGATCGATCGCCTTCTCAGCGTCCCCGTGAGCCGTGAGCGCTTCATCAGCGACAGCGTAGGCCGACTTATAAGGTCCAACGCCACTTACTCCGACCGATAGGATTTTGTTCACAAGATCAAGTGCAGCCGAGCCGGAACCAACGGCACTGATCGTGGCTTTGTCCCTGGCTGCTCCTTGTCGTTCGGGCGTATCCCTGGCGTGTTCGGCATCCATAAGTTTTCCTTGTCAACTTCCGATCGATCGCTTCAGCCGAGAAGATGGGCGAAGACACACGGTTCGCATGTACCCCCAGCTGCGCCTCCCTAGACAACCCTTTGGGATCGACCTGAACTCGGCAGCAGATTGGCGCGCGCTATCAGCGCTATCACTTTGTCGAGGGTCCATGAGCCCATCGAGTGATCACCGCTGCTTCACCAAGCGGTGGCCCCGCAGGCTAACTCCACAGCGCTGCAACTCTGTCTTCCACCCATCCTCGAGGCCAATGATCGAGGGGTTCTGGTAAAGCCCTGCACGTACTTCCGCCTCCGTCAGACGGAGGTATTTGCCGTGGTGCGGATCGGCGTGGTCGAGGAACTCCTCTTTGCGGTGGAGCAGTGGCCGGTTTGATCGATCACCGAATCGTTGGAAGCTTGAGTCTAACGAAGTCATCTCAACCCCATACGTCCAGTCCAGGGTGGGATGTGGGTCCGAATCAAATGAGGGGTACGAAGACCACGAAACCCGTCTGCCTCGATGGTCGAGTTTGAGTATGTTCCACCCATCAGGTCTGCCTGCAGCGACAAACCCGCAATATTCGTACAGGCGTAGAACTACGGGCATTTTCGGCGTCGCTCGTCGATGGACGTAAAGCGCAGTAGCCGTTAGCTTACCCGGGGAGTTACGCATCGCCCCACGCACGTACGAATCGTCACGAATCTTTGCTAACAACCGATCTGCCCGAGCGCAGGCCTCACGATAACTTCTGAAGCAGTGCTTGATATCCGCTTGTACAGTCAGCGGCAAGTCCCGCAACGCTGCACGACCGCTAAAGATGGATGTACCAAGATATAGCAGCGTATCGAGGGTAGAACGCTTGAACCCTTCTGCGACTCGCTCCGGAGATGCGCCCTTCTGGATCACTTCGAGCATCGAGCGCCGCGAAAGTGTTCCCAAGATTGGCAAGAGACCCGCCGGTATTTCTTCGAAAAGTGGTGGCCTACCGCGCCTTTCCGTAAAAGCAATCAGTTCAGACACGGCTGATGCGTAATCCTCGCTGTCGGACCACTCGAAGTCGGCAATGGCCCCGCGAGCGAGGTAGGCAAACCTGTCTTCATCGCGACGGAAGGCATAAACGACACCGGGAGTCGGTGACACGCATCGCGTACCCGTCACTTCATCAACCAATTTTCGGAGCTCGCCTGGGCTGTAGAAATGCTGAAAAGTGTTGCGGCTTGTAACTAATCCATCACCGGAGGTGACGCCGTTGATCGAGCTAAGCTCCCACTTCAGGCGGCATGCAACGACTAACACACGCGACGTAAGCGCCCAAGCTGATGCGAGAGTTTGCTGCCGTTCGGCTGGGTTTTCGATGACATTAAGCACGTAGTTGAGGAGGACGATCTGGTTGACGTCGAGATCCGTTTCAGGAGAGAAATGAGGATCCCAGCCCTTCGACTGAAAACCCATCCTGCGCAGTCGCTCGACATCCTGGCCGCGACCACAACCGAAATCGAGAACCGACAGATCGGACTGCAATATGCCGTCGCGCAAACTTTGCCTCACCGGCATCGAGAGGTCGCCCCGGCCAATTGCGGTACGTTGCCTTGCGATAACCCTTTCCTGCATAATCAATGACCGCCAACTAGACTGCTAGCACTTGCTGCCATATCTCGAACGCCCCACCTCACTGCTCTTCGAAGGCTCGTCTACCGCCCAGCACGCTTTGGAGTTGGTCGTCTTGATGGTCAGCCGCACGCGCGACTGCGGCGAGGCTGGTCATTAACTCGTTCTCCTGCAGGTGATCACCAAGAAGGTCGTACTCAATGGTAATCGTGCGCGCATCTTTGTAGTAGACCCAACGTCCGAATTGCGTCTCCATGTTGAGGCGGTTAACTTGCTTGAGAACTAGCTTGGTCGGACCGTCAACGTCCGACAACGCATTCGAACTAATGCGTATTAGCGTTTGCTCGCCCCAGTTCGCAAGTTCGATCGCTACTCCGGCACTTGAAAACCGGAGAAAGACACCCCCGGTTGCCGTTTCGGTCCATGTCAGCGAGTTGGCATCGAGAATTGTGGTGATCTGCTTGTACACACGTTGCCGTGTCACTTACCAGTTCCTTCCGCGTTCCCGACCCGAGACATCACCTCAGAGCGTCTATACACGTCGCACGTGTAACGGTCTGGGAGGAATTCCAACATCCACCGCATAACTGTTTGCCATACTTCTTCAGCTCCGCCGCGGTCAAGTCCAGTGAGTCGACTAATCATTTCCCGCATCTCACCGAATCTTCTCGATTCATGGAGAAAGTCATCGATACTCCGAAACAGCGGTTGACTTTGGAGGCGGTATCCGACGAGCGTCCTGAACTGACTTTCGTCTAGCCCGAGAGGCAGGTCCAGTGCTGCAAGATCGGAGGCTGCAGAGGCCGCGGATCGCGAAGCAAGGGAGCTCGGTCCTCTGCTGTACGCGATGTAGAGGTCAGACGGTATACGCAATGAGGGAATCCAGCTCATCTCTGTAGCTGCTGAGGTCGGGATCTCAACTAGCTCAACGGGCGCTGGTAGCAGCTGCGCAATCCGTTCGATCTCCGAAGCAATCTCGTCAGTCGCGTAGGTGCATTCGAATTCAAGCAGCCTTTCGAGCTCTCTGACGTCTCCGTCTCGGGATTCCACCAGCAGTTCCAGGTTGGGGTTCGGCGCCCACCCAAGTGCCGCTCCCGTAAGATTGGCAGAACCAATGAGTAAGGACGTGTCATTTCGGAAGTACTTCGCGTGCAAGCGATCATGCAGATGGACAGTCCCACCGCGTGAGCGCATGACTTTTAGAACTTCCGTATCTGAGACGCCCGCCGCAACTTCTTCCGGACGCCATCGCGTGTATAACACCGGTTCAACGCCGACTGGTAAGACCGACAGTAGTTTCGCTACCACGCTCTGCTTAGCGAACGGCGCACACATTACAAACTCACTTCGCGATGACGCCGCTAAACCGAGCAGCCGGTCGCCGGGAGTCATTCATCATCTCGTTCCCTGAGCATCTCAATCGCTCTTCGACCCCACAGTAACCGCATGTCTTCGGTGGCCCGCTTCGTGGAACCTCCTGGGAGACTGTCCTCATATAGGGCCCAAGCGCTCAACAGGACTTCGCAGAGCTCCTTGTATCCAGCTTCACTCGCATCGTTCGCGAACGGCAGCGGCAAGGATGTAAAGATTTCATGCATCGAGTTCAATGCGAGGGTGATCGTGTTGCCCGCGGACCGAACAGTGAAGAAAGCGTCCGAATCTAGGGGGCGGCGAGTCACACTAATTGTCAAACCGCTCGAGAGCGTCAGCGCCCGCAACTCTCGAGGAGAGTTCGACGACAACAAATTTGAACGAGCGTCTGGCACGTTGTCTACATCACCGTGCTCGAGACGAGATTTCGGATTCGCGACTGTCCACTTGTGGCCGGGCTGCCATACAAATCGGTCCGGCGCCTGCCATAGAATCGCGTCGATATCCCGGTTGTCGCCGCCCGTTTGGGCGGCGATCTCGCTAACCGTCAGGGGTCTGCCAGAAACTTCGAGGATATGGACAACGTCCTCAGGTCGAACCATTTGGCCCTCCTACGGTCGGCTACCCAGGAACGCTTCCGCCATGCGACCCCAGTCGTGTCTGATGTTTTGAGTCACGCGCCGCTGATCATTCGGTTGTTCGTCTTCATACCGTGCCCAAGCGAACAGCATCATCTCGAGACCTGCCTGGGCTGCAGCAAGTTTCTCTTTGAGCTTGTCCGGATCCTCGGGTAAGTCCTTCGGATCCCGCGCTCCAAGCAGCAGTCCGTAGGCCGGATGATCCGTATTCAGCGTGACGAGCAAGACACCACCTCGAGGTTGAACCGAGAAGAACGCGCCCCCTTCGAGGGAGGCAACTTCCACGCGATACTTCAAGCCCTTGTCGATGGTCTCAGCCGCGAGCTCGCGCGCCGATTCAGGTGAGTGGCCTAAGTGTTCCAACTGCTCCGCGACATCGGCCTTTCGCTCGTCGACAGGCTTCTTCTCGTCATCGTCGCTTCGGCCGTGATGGCCTTCTTTTTGCCGCCTTCTCACCGCATCCGTGGCTTGGGCCTCGATGCTTTCCTCCGCATGACGAACTCTTCGACGTCTGCCTTCGGCTTGAGTCTGAATAAGACCCCGCATCTGCCTGATATTCGTTTGTACGCGATGGACGATTTCCAAGAGCGGCTCGATCGGATCCTCTTCCTCCTTCAGGGCTTCACGTGCAGCAACGATCGACCCTCCGTGCTCTTTGATGATTGCCGTGGTATCGATCTTTGCGGCTTCAGCGAGGTTTCGTGCTGACTGCTTATTGTTCGATACACCAAACAACTCGTCGAGTCCTGGCTCGAAGGAAATCTCGACACCCCACCATCGTTCGCGAGGCTCGTAAGTGGTTGCCCAGGCCGGATCCAACTCGAGTTCCCTGCCTGCCCGCACGACGGACACTCCAAGGTTACGAGCAGCATGCTGTCCGTGTGGAAGGCTTCCGGTTGCTTGGCCGCCGGAGCTGTCACGGGCCTCTTCTGTCGCCATGGAAAACTTGACCGTTACTAGGTGATCCTCCCCATGAAAGCGCACGGTCAAAGGGACCTCGTTCGTACCTTCCTCTGGAAAGGGTCTAAACATCGGCTTTGCGTCGAACGGCGCGGGGCAGCTCGTGTTTGCCATCAGGTACAGCGGATCGTTTGGCTTTGCGAAGCGCTCCTGAAGGATGCGGTCGGGCTCGTCGAAGAGAAAGCTCTTCAATGCAATCGAGACACGGCCATCGTTAATCCAATACCGATACATTCGGCCGATCAATTCCTCGGAATTGTCAATCAGCGCCTTCGATGTCCGCCACAGCACACGATCGACATTGCTCCACACAACCAGCGTTCCGGTGTCGCGGAACGCGTCCTTGCCGGCAGCAGTGCGCCACACCTTAGGCAGCGGCTTATGTTGGGGCGCAGGCAGGCGCCGCATCCGCCCGGCATTAATCTCCGGCAGGTCGATGTAACTATGTAGCGCGTTCTCCGGGCCGCCAATCCAACTCCACACATCGACTCGCTGGCATTGGGAAATGGACGCACTCGGTAGGCCCATCCCAAAGCGTCCCATACCCTGCTGCTGTTCCGGGTTGAGCCGAGTACCGTTGCCGAACTGCAAAGCTATTTGGAGTGTGCCGACGTCCATCCCTGAGCCATTGTCAAGTACAGCAACCTGATGCAGACGCTTACGTGCCCGTTGCTCCACCTGCGCCTCGCGATCCGCACACAACAGCTGGACAGTTGTCGCGCCCGCTTGGATAGAGTTGTCCATCAACTCAGCGATAGCGTACGCGGCATTCTTATAGCCGTTGTCCCGCATCGCCTTAACGGCAAGCGACGTCGGCACAATGTCGAAGTCCTTAACTGCCTCAGTCACCAGACATCCTCCCAATTGTCGAAGGCATCAGCCATGTTGCAAAAACCCGGCAATCGAGTGTCGACTACCGTTGCGACCTCAGCCCGTTCATTCCCCCCGGCCCTGCGGCCGCGCGTTGCACGACCGACCATTTGACTGAATAACACAAGACTCTTGGTCGGTCGAGCGATCACCGCGGCGCTCGTCTGTGGGGCGTCGAAGCCCGTCGTTAAGACCCCGTAGTTCACGATCACTCGAGGCTCGTCGCAAGCCGCCTTGTAAGACGAAATAATCCTTCCGCGCTCCGCGGACGGGGTCTGACCTGTCACGGCGTAGGCCCATGTCCCACGAGCACGCAACACCGTTGCCAGCACCAATGCGTGGTCCTTCGTGGCTGCGAAGACAATAATGCGATTGTGGCGTCGGCACATTGCTTCGGTTCGCCCAAGTATCAACATGTTTCGTTGCTCGTCGGCCGCCAATCGCCTGATGATGTTTGGCGGAACGTCCAACGAGTCTTCAAGTTCTCGCAGCTCAGCCTGTGAAAGCTCTGCGCCACCCGCGTATTCAAGCTGCACGAAGTCAGTCTCCGCGAGATACCCTTCGTCGATGAGGTAACGAACGGGGTTTGCATAACCCTCAACTTCGAGAGCGACTTTCCGGCGGAAGAAGAAGTCCGCAAGCAGCTGGTCTTCATCTATGTCGCTCCAGGTGCGCCCGGGCGTAGCAGTAAGGCCCAGTAATGGGGCGGGACTGCCCGCCTCGGCCAACAGGTCGAGAACGAGGCTGTAGGTTGGCGCGACAGCTTGATGAGCTTCGTCCATCACAATTAGATCGACCCTTCCGGCGAGCGCACCTATCTCTGCAACGGATTTTCGAGCCGATGAGTGGACTTTCTGTAGGCCGCCCACGACTAGTCCGTCACGTATCAGGGGCGCCTCCAATGTGTGTGACCCCCACCAACGCTGGACACCGACTGGTCGATTACCGAGCACTCGCCAGGATCGATCGAATTCCTCTACAGCTTGCTCGCAAAGTTCTTCTGAATGAGCCAGCCATATAATCAATTTCGGCTCACCTTGATTCAGAAGATTCGAAATCACGGACATTGCTGTGCGCGTCTTCCCCGAGCCGGTCGGCATATGCAACATCACCCTGCGGGGCTCCACGCAAAGCCCGTCCATGACCCGCCGTGCCGCTAATCGTTGATGCGGGAAAAGGGCGTAAAGGGGCTCCACACGCTCATGCGACGGGGGTACTTCTCTCTCCTGAGCCTCATCTTGGATCGAGAAGAAATCAAACAGAGTTGTCGCACGATTGCTGCCACGGCGTACGGTCATCGTGGTCAGTGCATCGAAAGGGTCCCCAGCTAAACCTAGTCTCTGCGAGAGTATTTCGGCGGTTGACGGCGGCAGAAGTAGTAATAATTCGGCCCGCGTCTTCGGATCAAGAAGCATATCGGAAGGGGATCGCAGTCCGGTCACCATCTCGCCCAGTCGTTCTGGACGAGCAAGAGAAGAGTCCAAGCTCGCCAGAAGGCGCACGACGTCGCGCCCGACTAGTTCTTGGAGTAACTGATCGGAAGCTCGACTGATTAATTCTTCGAATGTGATCACGAGAACGGCCCACAAGAGACCTGAAGGGTAGCGTGAGCGTCGTCGTACGACCTCGACCCAGGCAGCACCCCCGGATGCGAGCGGGCGCCCAGCGACAGCTTCGAGCTGTCGATCGCACTAGACATCATTATGGCCTCGATCTGCACAAGGTCTGCTGCGCCGTGGCCAGACCCCATAGTTAGGCTTTACAACGCACAGACTGAACACTGCATTGAATCGTCGTCGTCATCGAGTGCGTCACCGAGTACGTCCCATACGGAGCGGTTTTTTCTGCGCTTCTTCGCCTGTTGTTGTGCCTCTTCATGCCGAGCAAGGATCTCTTCGCGACGGGCGAGGAGCTCGGGTAGAGACTCTCCTCCAGACCAGGTGTACTGACGACCTTTCATCGCGTATTCCCCGAACGATGCGTCACCGTCGGCGCCGGCGTCCTGGCGGACTTTAGACTCGATCGCGATCGCACGCTGGAAGAGTTCAGGATGGCGCTCGGCGAGTCCCACCCACTCCGCCTTGCGCTGATAAAAGCAGAAATAGCATCCCGATCGCGTGCGCCAGTCGTAGTACTTCGGTAAGCCGATGCCCGCGTGCTCCAGGATGCGCAATACACCATCATGGTCGATGTTGTTCTCAACGAATGGCAGCACCGTCCTGATGTTCGGCTTAGTACTTACATAACCCTTCCGGCCGGACTCATCTGCTCGAATCGCCACGTAAGAAACAGCGGGATCGTCGCCGATCCACTCTTCGAGTGGCTCGATCTTCATCTTCTTCGTGCACCAGCGCATCTGCGGTGAAGGAAGCGTTCCACGATAAACCTCGAACCAATGATCGAAGCCCTTCCGAGCGTTGAGCCGAGCAATTGGTTTTCCCAACGCGGTCTCGAGGCGATCGAGATACTCGTATGTCTCGGGAAGCTCGGCACCCGTATCGCAGAAGAAGTACTCCATCTCCGCGACACGGTCCCGCATATACACAGCAAGCGCGCTGGAGTCCTTCCCGCCGCTGATCCCGCAGATGTGTCGGATAGCGTCAGCCATATCTTTCGTCCTCCCCTTGCACTCCCTGAGCAGCCATCGAGTCGGCCGTATCGTGCTCTATGGCCAACCTTGCCATGAGCATCCGACAAGCCGCCGATCGAGACACCCCACCTTCCATCAAGGTAGCGAGCAAACGCTCAAAATGGGGGTCAATCGCGACTTTCTCAGGCTCGGTGAGGGCTAGCAGCTCGATTGATTCGGAGCCGTCGGGACGCGTCAGCGTCATGCGGCTCGCCGAGTACCCATCAGTTTTATGCGCAGCAAGGCGGTCGTGCAAGAGCGCCGATGTACGACGCAGCGCACCCCCGAGCTCCGCGATACGGAGTGGAAAACGACCTACGGCGTCGTCCGTCCAGACGCGTGGCGCCTGACCTTCACACACCACCATCGCTATGTTCTCTAGCCATTCATCGTCATTGAGCGGTCGCATAAGC
Organism: Mycobacterium neumannii; assembly: GCF_002245615.1. Classification (NCBI taxonomy): domain Bacteria; kingdom Bacillati; phylum Actinomycetota; class Actinomycetes; order Mycobacteriales; family Mycobacteriaceae; genus Mycobacterium; species Mycobacterium neumannii. The sequence continues at coordinate 214,321 of NZ_NKCO01000006.1, forward strand.
GCGCCGACGAAAGCCTTCAGTCTCGGCTCCAGGACATGGCCCTGAAGTCGCGTCGCATCGGCGGATAAGGCCTGGCGTAACTCCCGCAACTCGCTTGACGTCGACGTTGCTTGTGCGAGCTGTTGCCTGATTGACGTCATCAGCTTCGGGAAAGACTCGCGCAGCTCACGGATCGCGTTTGCGAGGCGGTCAGCGAACTCATCCGCGACCCGTTTATCGAGACGCCCTCGACCACCGAACGGCTCCATACCGAATATTCCCGGAAGCGTCTCGAAGAGGAGTACGTCGGGCTCGGCGGCCTGGTGAAAGGCATCTCGCACGGCGATGGCCTCTAGCGACAGCGCGGCTCTGGTCTTCTGCGTGTAGGGCGGCAGCAATCGCAACTCGCGGAATAGCGCAGTCGCGACGTTTAAGAAAGTAGGTGCGTCGGATGTATTGCGACTAGTGATCCCCATTCGCGTCACGAGACTCTCGATCACCATCGCCCGCTTGCCGCTGCCCGCCGCCGTGTTCTTAATCGAGAAGTGACCTAGATTTTTGGTTAATCGCTCCGCGACAGCATCGTCAATCGATAAGACGAGGCTCCCGTGCTCGTATAGAGCGATCTCATCACTCCGGACAACGAGGCCAGTCAAGAGAAGCAGAGGCACGATCCCGTCTTTAAGACCCACCGGAGGTGAAGTCAAACAAGACCGGATCTCGGCGAGGCTCACACGCCCGCCCACCGCCGAGTCGAACTGAGAGTTCATCAGAGACCAGATGCGCTTCCAGCGCAAGTCTTTAGGAGAACAGAGCTCCCAATGCCCCTTGTCCGTTGGCCGATGCAATCCAGTCTTGCGAAAGAGCGCCTCATAGATGGCCCGTTCTGGCCCGTAACCCTCTATCGCAAATGCCTCGACATCCCGATGAGCGAGCAGAGCATCCGTGAGGAACCTGCGCGCTTTAGCGCCTTGGCTCGTGAGCTCTCGGCGAGCAACCATTTCATTCGCGATGGGAGGTGTCTCGTAATAAACCGTGTCAGCCACATCCGACAACAGCGCCGACACACCTGCCGAAGCATTAAGCAACTCCCCGGTACCCGCAAGAAACCACCGCGCGCGCGCATTCCACGTCTCAGCGATAACCACTTGCAACCTTTGTACCGCTGCCGACGCCCTCTCAACCAACTCGGCCCGCGCCACCCAATCAGCGCCTTCGAGCTCCGCACTCTTCAACGCCGAACTTAGGGCGGCGGCGTCGATTGCAGCTTCTCGAACCGCTGAAACATCATCCGGTACTACGTAAACAGCGGGCCGTCCATCGGCTGGACGACCAGCCGATCGTGGATCCAATTTTGAACTTGTCGCGTAGTAGATCACGCCGTCCAGTGCAGGATCGAGCTCTCCGGCCCCAGCTCTGCCGTCACGAGCAAATGCACGTGCAAACACACGTAACACACCAGTCCGCTGGCTATGACGCCCCGCGACAAGCGGTTCGAGGCTCACCGCATTGCTCAACAGTTCATCAAGATCGGCTGCTGAATACGAGCTCCGTGCGTTCTCGACCACCTGGCGAAGGTTGTAATCGGAACCTTGCCAGATCCTGTACTCGTCGGAGAACGCTCGATAGGTGATCAACCCGGCGTCAACCAACGACTTGACGACCGAATCGGTCTCTGCGGAACATTCGGGATCAGAACCTAAAGCTAGGTGCAGTATTGCCTCTGACGCTCTTATCCGGCCCCCGCTGGCCACGAGGTTGAGCAGGCCAATTGTCTTGAGAACCTTCAACTGTGCCAGCGTGAGCCCTGGCGTATCCCGGATCCGGGTTTCAATCTCGATCCACCGACTAGCCCCGTCGGCCACACCGATCATGCTTCCCGATGACTCGAGAAAATAGTCATATAGGAGGTCCAGGCCGGCGAATGGAATCGGCGCGCTCGGCTCCCACCTGGCCGCTCGGAGATAATTCGGAAGGGCGAAAGGTTCAGCTCCCGTTAGGAAGGAGAAGAGTGTGCGCTCATTCTGTCCGTACCGGCTGCATAGCTCGGGAAGTACCGCGAGGGCTACCGGATGAAGAGGCATCGCCGCCAGCGCATCCTCGGCAACATCACGTAAACCGAGGCTTTCCAGGGTGATTCGATGTTCGGATATCCAGCGATCAGCATCACGTCGAAAGGCGTCATCCTGCTCGAGTGCAGATGCGATGAGACGTCGTGACTGCGAAGGCGTTTCCACGTACGGAATATCTTGGAAACGTCCTTGGACCTTCGACCATTCGCGCCGGCGAGCAGTGGAGCTGCCCTGAACGTAGTCATCAAAGGACAGATGTTGCATTGTGATGATGACGAGTGGCGCAGCTTGGTCCCCCTGCGTCATCTCGGCAAGCTCTTGGAGCAGGAACGGATCACCGTCGCTGCCCGAAGTCGCGAAGTACTCCAGGTTTTTGCCGAATTCGTCAATCACGAGGAGCACGGGATTGTCTCGCGTCATTTCCTGGATGACTGAGCGAATTGCTTCAGGAGTTACGCCGCTCTTGCTATCAGCGAAATGGGGTGGAACTAAGGCCTTGGTGGCGTTAGTATGTCGACGAGCCCCCGTGTATAGCGCGCGAGCGATAGTTGCGGCTACGGGCTCGCTACGCGCTGTGGCGAACGCACGAATGAAGCCTGGCTTGCGGACATTTACGTAGCGCATTCCAGCCCGGAGTGAATCATCCACATCAGGCGCGACACTCGCCAGAATCGCGTGCGCTCGCTTGAATTCCGCTGTCAAGGAGCCAGCGAGAAGTCCGTCGAGGAAGACGGCTAAAGACGACTTACCGCCACCGTGAGGCCCAGTGATGGTGAACGTCCGGCCTGACGCAGGATCGCGCAATCCACTGGCTACCCGGGAGATAACGTCAAGCGCACGACCGGTAGGCATGTAGCCATCAATCGCCGCGCTGCCATGGTCACGCTCAACATTGGCTGATCTGCTGAAGCGATCGCTCGTTTTTACATAGTTCGCGAGTGTCGTCCTCATGCCGCGTCTTCCCCCCTTCTCGCGCGAGCCTTTTTGACCCGTCGAAGCACACGCTCAAGTTCTGCGTCAGCGAGATACGGCTCTGTAGCGGTAAAGCCCGCGAGCACACAATCAGAAAGACGCGGTAGGTCTGAATGCTGAGCCCGCCTTGCCGCGAGCAGTTCAAATACGACATCACCCACGGGCGCACTGATCGCGAGCTGCCTCGAACCGGCTGGCCGGACGAGTCTGAGATGTCCAACAACCGCTTCAGATTCCTCGATCGCTTCCGCTATGTCCTGTTCGGTGACCTTCAGTATGCGACCGGGTGAGCCTGGGTCTGCAGCGAGTCGAGTCAGCGATACCGTTTGCGTTCCCTCTACTCCGCGACTCAAGTAATCGAGGCACGCGTAAGTGACTGCAGCAGCGGGGAGGGTTGGCTTGGGCCCGCGGATCATGCGGTATGAGTGCTTCTTCGCGCCCTGCGAAGGGCGGATCAATCCCAGGTCACGGAAAGGCGAATCCAAGAGATCGTCAACGGTTTGGCGGCCCTTCGTATCCCGACGCGAGTACATTCGTAGGAGGCAATCGATGTCCTTTTGCACGCTGCTTTTCATCGGTTGCGACCACGTCGTGGCGGCTATCTCATCAATGCAATACTGCAGTAATTCATCCTCGGTGAACTCAAGCGCACCGAAGTCATTAAACGCCAAGCGCCACACTGGAAGAACCGTCTTTTCGGATACAGCGTGCCAATGCAGCATCCACAACGTGACCCCATCTTCAATGAAGGGGTCTAGGCCTACACGGTCGTCCAAGAGGGCGCGACCAAGGCGTGTGGGCGTGTAGATGGATGTGCGTGGCCGGTCGGGATGGGGGCGCCGCGCGACCACTTTAGTAGCTAAAGCCCAGAAGCGGATCGCCTCAACCATGTTCTTACCGACGCCAAGCTCGACTGGGGCCGTCTTCTCATTGAAGATGTTCGGGTTACGGGCTGCGGCGTCGTACCCCTTCTTGATCCAGCCAAAGCGGGGGTGAAAAGTCTGATGATTGGCGAACATTGGGATCGCTGATTGTTCGAGCGTCACTCAACTACCTTTCCAGTGAGACGTCAGTTCGCGGACGCGCGTCACTGCGGCACTTATCGCGCGCGCTGCGGCCATCACGTCTTCTTCCGTAGTTGGCCGCCCGAGTGAGATGCGTAGCGATTCAGACGCCGCAACGCCGCTCAGCCCCATCGCCAGAAGAACATGTGACGGTATAGGCACGGCGGATTGGCAGGCGGAACCCGCTGACACCTGCACATCTGGCATAGACGCCATTACCGCTTCGGCGTCTGCGTCAATAAATCGCACGTTCAAAGTGTTTGAAAGCCGCTGGGCGCCAGCGGCGTTGAGATGAACATCTCTGAGCCCGAGCCTCAGCTCAGCCATCAACATTGCAGCAAGAGCGCCTATGCGTGTTGTGTCGGTCACCTGCTCCTTCATCGCAAGCTCTGCGGCCAATCCGAACCCGACGATCGCGGGAGTATTCTGCGTCCCTCCGCGCAGACCTCGTTCCTGCCCTCCGCCCGCAGCGATAGGAACGAGCAATTTCTGAATGTGCCGATCCGCAATTAGTGCACCGGCGCCCTTCGGTCCATAGATCTTATGGCTGCTGAAGACCATAAGGTCTGCTGCTTTGGACACTTCATCGAGCGGACCCTTGCCGACCACCTGCGTCGCATCGATGAAACTGAGTACGCCGTGACGCTTTGCGATCGCCGCAGCTTCAGCCACGGGCGCGAGCACACCGGTCTCGTTGTTGGCGGCCATGGTTGCCATTACCGCGACTGACTCATCAAGGAGGTGTTCGAGCGCGTCGAGATCGATCACTCCGGATTCGTCGACTTTTATGTGCCGAACTTCGCCGCCACTAAGTCGAGCACCGAGCTCTGCCGCAGCCAAAATCGCTTTATGCTCTGTGGGAGATACGACTATGTCAGGGCGGCCCCGAACACCCAACATCAGGCCCAGCAATGCGATGACCGCGGCTTCGCTCGCCCCGCTTGTGAAGATGACATCGCGCGATGGACGGTTCGCAAGGAGAGCCACGCGACCGCGTGCCTCCTCCACGAGTTCGGCCGCGGCCTGCCCAGCACTGTGGTGCAAACTAGCCGGGTTGCCGAATGCTCCGACCGCCTCGGTCAAGGCGGGAAGAATGCGCTGGTCAACCGGAGTAGACGCGTTGTAGTCGAGGTAGACCATCGGGTTGATCCTATCCGTCTGACAGTAAGATTTAGGGAGCCACGCGGCGTCAGCACTGTCGCACACACGTCCGACAATCCAAGCGCACATCTCGGGGTGCTACCCCCTTCGGGACGAGGGGCCGGCGGTCGACCGAGAGACCAATGAGCAACCTGCGAAAGGCCGTTGAAAGCTCTGGTGGCAGCCCGATCACCACTCAACCAATCCGCGACCTCTGCCGTGCCCGTAGCGAGTTGGCTGGGAACTATCACCGATGCAGCTCGGCGGTGCTCGCGTGCATACCCACCCTCAGCGGATAACTACGCCGAATTGTTAGCCGGGTTCCAACCAGCTGTCGAGTACGCCCCAAGCCCGACTAAGGAGATGTTCCGAGCGGGTACGTAAGAAATCACGATAACGTGACACCCAACCAACCGGTGAGGCGATCGCGGGCTTACGGCTAGAGTAATCAGGCCGGCAGTCGACCTTGGCGCTCAGTCTTCAGCAAGACGCAGCGGGATTTGGCACTTACACCCGCTGCCGGGCGCGTGTCGGTTCTCTGCCGGTCAAGTAGCCCAGCGGTGCCAACCCCGTCCGCACCAACCCCACACTCTCCGACACCTGTCCCTTACACACATCTAACCCTGCAGACCAAGGCCTACTGG
>NZ_NKCO01000058.1:0-671 GCF_002245615.1 Mycobacterium neumannii
GTGCATGGGGGTGGTGATCCGGTGGTGGGGCTGCAGCAGGCGGTGGCCCAGACGCACGGGATCGCGTTCGCCCCGCAGCGGCAGACCGAGGTGTTGTCCAACAACGACACCCTCAGCCATAACGACACCCGGTTCTTGAGCCCGGAGACCAACACGGTCAACCACGCCGGTGAGGATCAGCAGCAGGGTATCGGCAACTTCGGGTTGGAGTTCGGTGACATCACCTTCGGTGACAAGACCACCAATACCGCCACCGACGGCGGGGTGGTCAACACCGGCACCGCAGGCGATATCGATGCCACCAACGTCGAGGGTGACGGCAACGTCGTCGGCGATGACAACGAGAACGTCAACACCGGTGATATCGAGGACTCCAACGTCAACATCGGCGAGGACAATGAGATCGACGACAGCGGAGACCAGACCGCCGGCGGCGACATCATCTCCGACAACGAGGGCCCGGTTATCAACGACGTCGACATGAGCGGTGGCAGCGGCGGCAGCGCCTCGGGCGGTGACGGCGGTGGCGGCCTGATCGGGGTCGGCAACGACGGCGGCAACGCCACCGGTGGGGCCGGCGGCTCGGGTGGCGGGATCGTGATCAACGACAACGACACGACCACCACCAATGTCGATGGCAACCAGACCAATGTCGGCGATATCGACGGCAG